>NZ_AAWS01000030.1 GCF_000169175.1 Microscilla marina ATCC 23134 | reverse complement strand
TCTGCCCTCTTGTACTTGCAAGTCAATGGTTTTGTCTTATGTGTTCGTGTTTTCTTCATACTAAAAACAGTTTTATGTAACCCAATGAACAACAAAAATCCCTTTTTGGGCTAGGGAACTGAAAAAAACAGGTTTTTTATTGCAATCTAATTGAGGTTGCACATAACTTTGAAGAATTTTAGCAATGAGGAGTCTTTCACAAGAGACACAAACCTCAAAAGGTGTGGTGGTATGAACAAAACTATAGATATTCAAAATATTCCGATACATTACAAAATTACCGGAAGCGGACCTAATTTATTGTTGTTGCATGGGTGGGGGTGTGATCTGGAAATTTTTAAGCCTATCCAAGACCATTTCTCGCAACGCTTTACTACATATAGTATTGACTTTCCTGGCTTTGGCAAAACTCCCAACCCTCCTGAACCCTGGAGCACTGAAGAATACGCTGCTTTGACCGAACAGTTTATTTCTGCCCTCAATATAACAAACCCCATTTTGTTGGGGCATTCTTTTGGGGGGCGGGTGTCTATCCGATTGTCTGCCAAACATGCCAGTATTCAGAAGGTGATTCTGACTGGAGGTGCAGGGCTGAAACCTAAACGCAAGCTTGATTATTATGTCAAGGTATATTCTTATAAAATAATAAAGAATATATTTAAACTTCCCATCCTCAGAAACTATTCTGAGCAAGTACTGGAGAAATATCGGAAAAAATCAGGTTCTAGTGATTACAAAAACGCCTCAGGAGTAATGCGCCAAACATTGGTAAAGGTTGTGAATGAGGATTTGCGCCATTTATTACCAAAAATGCAAGCATCTACCCTACTGGTTTGGGGCGAACACGATACGGCTACTCCTTTGGCACATGCTAAAATTATGGAAAAGGAAATTCCTGACGCAGGCTTGGCAGTACTCAAAAATACAGGACACTACGGCTTTTTAGAGAAGCGGGCAGAATTTCTCATTATTGTTGATCATTTTATTTAAAAAAAACAGCGACAAGGCTCAGTTATTATATATAAGTTATGGAAAAAATTTGGTTCGGGCTCGTTCTTCTTTCTTTAGCAGCCCACGCATTTGCTCAATTAAAAAAAGAGCTGCACATGATGCAACTCAACAGCTACAGAAACAGCCGTTACTGGAGCTGGACTAAGAAAAATTTTAGCCAAAAGTTTGTCTTTAGCATATTACTCATGGCAATAGCTGGAGTGTTGGCTTTGCTCAAAATAGCCTCCATACCTGCTTACCTGGTATGGATATTTGGCGCTGGTTTTGGAGCATACCGATTACTTACCGAAAAGCACAAAAAGAAACTTGCTTTTACTCGCCGCGCTAAAACCTTGTTTTTTACCTCTATAGGGCTATTTGTGGTAGCAAATACAGCCGTTGTATGGTTTGTGCCTGCCCAATTTACCATGTTGACACTTGTTTTGATGGATTTTATGGCATTTGGCTGGCTCATCTTAGCCAACTTTGTGCTTATTCCGGTAGAGCAACGCATTGCCCAATGGTACTATGCCGATGCACGCCGTATCATCAAGTCTATGCCTCAGCTTAAGGTAATTGGTATTACGGGTAGCTACGGAAAAACGAGCGTGAAACACTTTCTCACCCGGATTTTGTCTGAAAAATACAATGTAGTCATGACCCCAGGCAGTTACAATACACCTATGGGGGTAACCATTACTATTCGTAACCACATCAAGCCTATTCATGAGATTTTTGTATGTGAAATGGGTGCCAAACAAATAGGTGATATTAAGGAGTTATGTAACCTTGCCCATCCGCAAATTGGAATACTAACGGCAGTAGCTGACCAACACCTTGACACGTTTGGCTCGATTGAAAACATTCAAAAAGGCAAGTTTGAACTCATTGATGCCTTGCCTAAAGATGGGGTAGGTTACCTTAACTTTGACTATGAATATGTAAAGAATCATTCCCCCATTGCCCATGTAGAAAATCACGCGTACAGTCTACACCAACCCGACGCTGACTACCAGGCACGTGACCTTCAATACACCGCAAAGGGCATGCAGTTTTCAGTATATCATAAAAATGAAAAAGTGATGGAACTGGAAACCAAACTTATGGGTGAAGCCAACATGTCGAACATTTTGGTTTGTTGTGCAGTGGCGCTTCGCTTTGATGTTCCAATTAAAAATATTCAGTTTGCTGTAAAGAATCTCCAGCCGGTTAAACACCGAATGGAACTTAAGCGCAATCCGGGAGGAATCACTATTCTGGACGATGCCTTTAACTCGAACCCTGCCGGGGCTAAAATGGCGTTAAACGTGCTCAAACAGATTGAAGGTGGACAAAAAGTAATTATTACCCCTGGAATGATTGAACTTGCCGAGAAGGAGTACGAGTTGAATAAGGTATTGGGTGAACAAATTGCGGAACATGTAGACTACGCCATTTTAGTAGGTCCTAAACAAACCCTGCCTATACAAGAGGGGCTTAAAAACAAAAATTACCCTGAAGATCGCCTCTATATTGCCCGCAACCTGACCGATGCTAACCAACATTTGATGAAAATAGCCAAGGCAGGTGATGTGGTTTTGTATGAGAACGATTTGCCAGATACTTATAATGAGTAAAAGAAGTACCTAAAAATCACTCTTGAAACATAGGGTCGTTTTGCAGGGCAATCACTACTTGCTTAAGAATGCTGGAAAAACTACGAATCAACAAAGGGATACGCTCACTTTGAGGGTACTCCTTTGCCAAAGTTTCTATTTCTCTTACTACTTTGCCCAAATCTTTTACATCGAGAATATCAATAGAGCTTTTTACCTTGTGTGCCAGTTTGCCTACAGTTTGAATATCGCTGGAAACCAACGCTTGTTGCATGTCTTGCACCAGCGCTGGGGTATCGTTTACAAACATTTCTAACATTTTTTTGATGTGGGTTTTATTGCCACTCATCATTTTATCAAGTTTGCTTAAACTGTAGAGCTGGATAAGCTCCTCATTTGGCTTATTTACTACGGGCTCCTGGACAAGTGTTTTGGTAGGTAAATTGAGGTTAAGCAATATTTTTTCCTGCAAATCTTTTTGGGCAAATGGCTTGGGTAAATAGTCGTTCATTCCCACCTCTATGCACCTCTGTCGATCGCCCTTGATGGCATTGGCAGTAAGCGCAATAATAGGCACTGTAGACCTTAATTGCTGACGAATAATACGGGTGGCTTCCAGTCCATCCATAATGGGCATTTGCATATCCATCAAAATCAAGTCGTACTTATTTTCGCTAAATTTTTCAATGGCTTGTTTGCCATCTTCGGCTACCTCCACTATCACTCCCCACTCTTCCAGAATAGTAGTTGCCAAAAACTGGTTCATTTGGTTGTCTTCTGCCAGTAACACTTTTTTTCCCTGTAAGATTTTTTCTCCTTCCTGGGTTACCTCATGTACTGGGGCAATGGCATCCAGGGTTTCTTTTTTGAAAGTAAGCGTAAACGAGAACGTAGTACCTTTGCTGTATTCGCTTGTTACCGTGAGTTTGCCCCCAAACAACTCTACCAGCTGTCTGCCTATGGCGAGTCCTAAACCCGAACCACCAAATTTGCGGGTAATGCTGGCATCTTCTTGAGTAAAACTCTCAAAAACAGCTTCTATATTTTCGGCTTTGATTCCTCGCCCGGTATCGCTTACCTCAAAACAAACGGTTTGAGTATCAGGGTTGGCTTCTACCAAAGATGTACTGATGATTACTTTACCCACATCGGTAAATTTAATGGCATTGTTGAGCAAGTTGAGCAATATTTGGTGCAGTCGTACCGAGTCGCCCAATACAATGGGGTGCATGTTGTCATCTATGTTGGCATACAAACCAATGCCTTTTTCTTCGGCTTTGTAACCAAGGGTAAATACTAAATGACGAATAAGTTTACAAAGGTCAAAGCCTACATTTTCGAGCTCCAGTTTACCAGCCTCAATTTTCGATATATCTAAAATATCATTGATAATCACCAAGAGGTTATCTGCCGAAGTACCTATGGCGTCTAAATACCTTTGCTGTCTTTCTTCCAAAGAAGTTTTACTCAACAACCGTTGCATGCCAATAATGGCGTTAAGCGGAGTACGTATCTCGTGGCTCATGTTGGCAAGAAACCGCTCTTTTGCCAAGGATGATTCTTCAGCTTTTTTGCGTGCCTGGATCAACACCTTTTGCGCCTTTTTTTTGTTGCTTACGTCACGGTACTGCCACAAGTGCCCCAAGTACTCTTCATTGCTAAATACAGGAATATAGTCACGTTCGTACACCCTGCCATCTACCAGTTCGAGCTCTTCACCTAATACAATATTTCTGGCGGTGAGTATGTCATTGATCACCGAAATAAAGGTATCGGAGTTTGTAAAGAACCCTTTGCTCAACTCGGCAAAAGGAGCACAATCAAGTCCCTTGAGTTCTTCGGGAGGCACGGGCACATCAAACATATCGCAAAACACTGGATTGGCAAGTGCTACTTTGCGTTGAGCATCTTCTAACAGTATACCTGCTTGCATGTTTTGTAACAAAGCTTTCAGCCGTGATGAGGTAAGCTGAAGTTCATTTTCAGCTTTGAGTTTTTCGGTGACATCCTGAATAAGTACCAAACGAGCAGCTTGATTATTATACAGAATATCGCGTCCTGATATGTCTACGTTTATGAGAGTGCCATCTTTAAGGCAATGCCTGCTTCGAGTCACATCTTTAGCTTGGTTCAGGTTTGCCTCTAGGCATGGAATGTCTTCTGCCCAACACAAATCTCTAAGACTCATTTGAGCAAAGTCTTCTTTGGTGTAGCCATACTTCTCTACCATAGTGTCGTTTACAGCAAGTATTTGTAAGTTGTCGGTAGCAAAAATCAGCATTGGGTGCGGGTTTTTGTTAAACAACAAACGGTGATCTTGCTCTGATTTTTTTAGGCGAGCTTCAGCATTTTTTTGGTGTGTAATATCAGTTACCAAAGCCATAATCCCTATCATTTCGTTGGCATCGTTATAATAAGGAGTGGCATTGACGAGCGATTGCCAACAGGTACCATCTTTTCGTACTTGTTCTATTTCATATTTATCAGATCGCCCCTCACGTCTGCCCTGAAGTTTTTCGTTCAGCAGCACTTGCTTGTCTTCGGCTATAAACAATTCATACGTTTTTCGGTGCAACATTTCTGACAGTTTATAGCCAGACAGTTCCTCCATACGTGGATTGGCAAATATAATATCAGACTCAGGGGTGGTAATAATTAAGCCATCCTGAAGCTTTTCTACCATTGTTCTATAGAGCATGTCTTTTTCATGAAGTTGTTTCTCCATTTTCAAACGGCTCTTTGCCTCATAAATAGAGCGTTGGTGCGATAAACACCCCTCAAGCGATACAGTAAATTTATCAATCACAGCCTTGAGTTTATTCAGTTCTGTAGTTGATAGGGCTTTTTGCCAACGAGCAGAGTAGAGCTTCATAAAACCGATGTTGCCCAGCTGATAAATAGCATAGGCACCTTTTACAATGTTATTTTCCTGAATACAATCGGTAAACTCTTTGTCAGTAACGTGGTAAGAGAAATAGGGTAATTGGGTAGTTTTGACGGGCAAAAAATGGTCAGCGCTCAACTCTTCCTGCCCATTTTTGGACACAGGTAAAGCAAATACAGTCATTAGGTTATGCCCATCTGCTTGCTGTGGCTTAATCAATGACTTTTTTAACCATACTGACGCAAAATCGAGGTTTTTACGCGACAGCAAGGTAGTTAAAAAATGTTCGCAATTTTCATATAAATTTAAAGATGAACCTATTGAGAGTGATAGTTCATACAAAGTGGTTATATCGTCCAGCACGTCATTTTTTTGAATCATTGTATTATATTGGGTACGATTTATTTTTTAGCAGTTGTTGTATTAATATTGCCTGATGATGTATAGCAGTAGTAAAAAGTCTTGGGTATCGGTGCAATTAACCATAAGCTACAAGTGGACTTAAGCTACTCATAATAACCGAATTATATATAGCAAAGGTGTTAATTACAAACGTTTGGGAATTATGAACTGACCGCAGGGAGCTCTGCCTTGGCTAATTACGAGCGTTAAGCACCGCGTAAGATAATTCATAATTAGCTTACACAAAACTTCCTACGGTTGGTATGACTCATTACTTATTTAATGATCCGTTATCATAACAAATCCATCGATTTTAAGTATGCAAAGCACCTACCACAATTGTTTTATTAAAAAACTCAATATACCCATCTCCATAAGACGAGATTTCACCCAGGGTGAGTGCACCTAACAATTGTGCAGGGTTGCCCAATCCCTTTTTTACCGCCTGAAGTTCTTTGTCAAAATCATCTTCCAAGAACAATACCCTTGATATACAGTCAAACACCATACACAAGCTTTGCCTGGAGTTATCACAAGCTTCAGCAGCTTCTTTGGCAGCCTTGATTAGGTTTTGTTTGTCGCCTTTCAGTATGGCAAGTGAAGCATTTTGGGGCACTTCGCCTACACATACCAGATCACCTTGGGCATTTACCATAATAGGATCACGTACTACTACTTCTAACCCTTCTTTGGTAATGCCAAATGGGTATCCCTTGGCTATGTCAAAAAACGAGTTTTGTAATAAGCGCTCGCCACTACTTTCTTCTACCACATCTCTATATACCTCAAAGGCGTTTCCCCAATTGAGTTCGCTTATCACGTTGTTGGTAGTATTGGTGGCAAGAAAAGGTTCTACTATTTTTTGCCAACCATGACGAATACCAAGTGAACTTGACGACCGAGTAAACGCAACAATGGCAGCATCCTGAAAAATACCTTCTTGGTTAAATACACAAGGCATTTGTTCCAGTGTCAGTGATCCTGCCCCTCCTCCCATATAATTTACATTATCGCCATATATATCATACAAACGACGCAAAAACGACGCAATATTGGCAGTAAGCCCATCTACCAGCACCAAGGCACTCAATGCATCATTACAAGTAACAATATTGGGCAAAAACCCTATTTCAAAATCAGGTGAATCAAGTTCTTGTACCAATAACAAATCTATGTTGGCGGGTAGTTGCTCCGCAACAAGTCCTCTCTCGTATTTTTTTTCCTGAAAGACAACCCCTGGAAATACGCCCCCAAAAAAAGAAATATGATGAGTGTTTAAAACCTGAATCAATTGTGTAATATCGGGCAAGTCTTGCTCACCAAACATAAGAAGCCAGGTTTTCGATTTATCCTTATCTGACTGTTGAATAATGGGCTGAAGCATTTGTTCGATAGAGGTAGGTGCTATATACATAATTGTAATGATGTTGGTTGTGTTGAAAATAAGTAAAGGTCAATACCACTCCACCTTCTAATACAATGCACAGAAAATAAGCACCTACAAATCAAGCAATTACCACTCAACCACTGACACTCTTATCCCATAATGAGACAAAAATTTCCCAAGATGGGATCATCCTACACCAACTTCCCCATTCTTAATCATACGATAAATGGTAGATTTGCCAATATCCAGTTTTTGAGCAACCAACAAAACATTATTATCGTATTTTTGCAAAAAATACCTCAGAATCATTTGATTATACTCCCTCAGGGTGGTTTCGTTGAGCAAAAAATCGGCCGTATTTCGGGTAGTGTTAAAAGTGATGTCTTCAGGATAAATGGTATCACCGTTTGCCATCACCGCAGCCAGTTCTGCCATTGCCTTGAGCTCTCTTATATTGCCAGGGAAAGGGTATTGCAACAGTTTTTTATTGACTTCAGGCGAAATTTTAAGCGGAGGCATCTTGTTTTCTTTGCAAAATTGTTCTACAAAGTATTTTGCCAATAATATAATATCAGAGCCTCGTTCGCGCAATGGGGGTACTACAATGGGTAAACCTAATAACCTATAATACAGATCTTCTCTAAAATTATTTTGTTGCACTTCTTCCAACAAGTTTTTATGGGTAGCTACTATCAGTCTTACATCTATTTTTACCAACTCATTGCCCCCTACTCTACTCAACTCCCGCTCTTGTAATACCCGTAACAGTTTTGCCTGCATATTCAAGTCCATTTCGCCTATTTCGTCCAAAAACAGGGTGCCCTTATGGGCTTCTTCAAACTTGCCTATTCTACGAGCTACCGCACCAGTAAATGCTCCTTTTTCGTGCCCAAACAGCTCACTTTCTATCAACTCTTTTGGAATAGCCGCTACATTGACAGCAACAAACGATTTTTTCTTTTGATTAGAGTTATAGTGAATGGCTTTTGCCACCAGTTCTTTTCCGGTGCCTGTTTCGCCTGTGATAGATACTGTAATGTTATTGGAAGTGGCTTTTTCCATCAATCTAAATACTCGCTGAATCGCCGGGCTGTTTCCTTTAATTATCTTATCAAAAGTGTACTTTCGTTCCACTTCTTCCCGTAAATCATCAATTTGTTTTTTCAGTGAGATGTGATCTCTGATATGGTGAATTACCTTCCAAAGGTTTTCTTTCGTGTTTTCGTCTTTTACTATATAATCATACGCTCCTTCTTTAAGCAAACTCACTGCTGTAGTAATGTCTTCTTGCCCCGAAACCACCACAACAGGCACATCGGGCAACCTTTCTTTGAGCTGCTTGAGCAGTTTAGGCCCTTTGGTATCAGGCAACGAATAATCGAGGGTAATAATAGAGGGTTTGAGGTGAAGGCTTGCCAATACTTCTTTAGCTGACTTGAACCTAATGACCTCATAATCGGGATTGAGCGATAATGTGTACATCAATATTTTGGCATACCAATCGTCATCTTCTACCACAAAAATCTTAGAGGTTTCCATATTTTCGCATAAAGGTTTAGTTCGTTATAATTTATTATCAAAGGATATTTACAATAGACGTATTATAGCTGATTTGTTTCCATTATCCTAAGCTTATTTTCTTTTCTATTCCCTCCTCTTACTATCAAATCCATTCCATTTTTAGAAAAAAAATCCCAAAAGGATACTATCTCAAAACATAGGCAATATTTTTCATTAATTAAAAGCATAATCACTTACCAGAAGTCAGGTACAAAAGCATAAAAGTTTTCTTCCTCAATTCTGCGCTTTTCTATATTTTATATTCTCAAAACATAAGCAACACTTATGCAAAAGACTAAAGCATTACAAGGTGTTTATGTAGGGTTTAACCAAAACTTTTATCAGAAGGTGAAAAGCGGCAAATTATAACACAAAAGTGAATAGTGCTTATTTGTAACCAAAAGTTAGGAGAAATTTCAGCAAAAGAATTCATAAATATAGAGGTGGCTAATAAAGTGCAAAATAATTTTAAACTTATATATAACTTACTTTAATACCCATATAAGAATATCTACGAAAATCACATAGCCTCGTATTTCTCACAAAAAACAGCCTATTTATTAGCGATTGTCAATATAAAGTTTAGGTTGTCGCCCTGACAAACCATCAAGGGCAGTATCCTACACCCTGTATCCAAGGTATGAAACCTCTGGCTTACAGATAAATTATAAGTATACACTCTACTAATGTTTTTATCAAAATACTATTAATATATATGCAACAGATTACTAAAACTTATGACAAAATTCAGATTTACTGGTGGTATTTCTGGGAATATTTACGCTACATAGATTTCAGATCTATAAGCAATGCTCTAAGGTATGTAATATCAAAAAAAAGCAATTCAACCGATCGTCTCATTTATTCACGTATGGGGGTTTTTCTTTGCCGCAAAGACACCACTGATTTCATGTATGCCAACTATAACTATGAAAGAAAGGTGAAAAAATTTATCCAAAAAAACCTGAGTAAATACGATACTTTTTTGGATGTAGGTGCCTGCATTGGCGATTACTCTATTTGGTTGGCAAATAATGGGTACAAGTGTTTAACGTTTGAACCAGTTCCGACAAACTTTGAAGTGTTGCAACAAAATATTAAAATTAATCACCTCACTGAGCGTATTCACTCTTACCCCTGGGGGTTGGGCTCAAAAAAAGAAGAAGTAAGCTTTGAAGTAAGACCACATAACAAAGGAGCAAGCAAAGTTATTAGAAACAACCATATTCCCGAAACAAGTCAGACCAACAATGGGCAAATTCAACAGTTTGACTCTATTATAAATCAGTTGCCTCTGACATACAATGACAAAGTGATAGTAAAACTAGATGTAGAAGGAATGGAAAGTGAAGTGCTCAAAGGCGCCTCCGAGTTTATAAAAAACTGCCCCCACCTCATGCTTATCATGGAAACCTGTATTTCCGATCAACAAGCACTCAAACAACTGCTTGCGCAATGGGGAGAATTTAAATATACCAAGATTGACACACATAATTTTGCTGCTATCAAGCAAGTCTAAATTGCTCTTATCAATAAAGATCTACACCGTAAGTCCAAAAAAACTTTTAGGCTTACGGTATTTTTATACCCATCTGCTTACTAAACTTACTATATAAATCTCCTACCCTCCTACTTACTTTTTGCCGTTTCCTTATATAATTTAATCAAACAATTGTAAAGTACTAACTCAAACAAAATTGTACTACACAAATATATTCTTTACGAAAGAAATTAGATTCTTTCTTACATGCATTTATATGTTCTAAAAATATTTATATAATTTTACGCTTACAAGTAATCCTTCAAATAGGTACATTAGTCTAAAAAATAGCTACACTCACCTAAAAGGTCTTACTTATAACATAAAAAAGCCGTAACTATGCGGAAGTATTTTTTTACAGAATATTAACAAATAGAAAACTAACACATTTTGAGCATCAAAAATTTAAAAGTGAAACAAAACAAGTTGAGGTGATTTACTCACTGTCTAATGATCTCTTAAGAGGTTAGATACTTTTGTTTTTTTGATGTGCAAAAAATAATTTAACTATGATGCATATTTTGCTCAATATTTGCTAAACAGGCTGAGCAACTTTAAACACAAATACATAATGAAAATTATTCAGGCAAACACACAAAGAAAAAATCTTTCTCATCATTACAATACTACCCAAAGTAGCTTATGGTCCTAAAGAATAAAATCACATTTATTCTTTTTATCCAAAATCCTTTGGTTACCTATTGATAAATAATTGCATATAATCATGCAATATTTTGGGACATCTTTCAGTTAAAAAACCCAAAAGCAACTTATATATTTAATAATCAGGCTCTTATCACAATAACACAAATTTAGAATTATACAATTCTATACCACTAATTCTACTTTTTAAAACCACAGAGCCACCAATCCTTTAGTAAAATAAAGGAGCTGATTATAATATCTTTTTAAAACATTAAAACAAAAAAGTACAATTTAATTAATGCTATTATTTAACTAATTCCTAACACAGTTTACTTAACAGAAATTGTGAGTCTATTACCCTGTTAATCATTAAATTGTAATTATTTCATTGTTTATAACTATTTGATTTACAAATGTTTGCTATTAATTTTTCTTGCAAAAGGTCTAAAATATCCGGGTCTGAATTAAGGGTTCGCTGTATGGTAATGAACCCTTTTTTGTTAAAACCCTTCATTTGTTTTCTGATCCATTTCACCAGTTTTTGTGCGTGCAAGGCTACATAAGAAAATCGGTATAACTTGAATTCAAAACCTTTTTTGTCTTTTGTTCTGGCTTCCCCAATTTGGAGCACATGTTTGAGTAATTTGAAAAACTGTTCAATATAAGTTCTCTGAAACCAGTGTCTTCGCAAGGTTTTGGCGAAAATATGTTTACTTGTGCTATAAATAACACTTACTTTCTTTGATCCATTGAGCCGAAAAAACAGCAAAGTTACAGCTTGTTTCTTGCTACAATAATAGGCACTTATTCTCCTTTTAAAAGTGGTTTTATCTTCCTCAGGAAGCATTTTTTGACTCGCTTGATGAGCTTGCTCTGCTGGGATAAATTCTTTCTCAATCCAATCAGAGAGCTTTACCTTTTGACCCTCTATTACCACATAATGAGATTTTTTGGTTACACTGATGTAACAAAGTCCATTTTGGGCACAACTTTCTGCCAAAGCCTCATTACTATATCCATTGTCACAACTCAGGTGAAGTGTAGGAAAATCATACCCAGTTCTAGTCAGCTTTTTGCGATATTCTCCCCAGCGCCTCACAAGCTTTTGAGCTACTTTTGCTGGTTTCTGATAAGCGTTGGAGGTTTTCTTCTTGATAAAATCAAAGAAAAGTGGGTAAAATACCCCATCAATGCTCACCCCAAGGGTCAACACCCGAAAACCATACACACTTGTACCAAACTGACCACTAAAAAATTTCCCGTAGCACTCCTCAAAATCTTTCAAATGATTCTGAGAAGATAGCCAACACCGAAACACGCTATCATCCAACACAACAGTGACCGTTGTTTTTGACCAACAACTTGAATCTTTTTCACTCATTTCTTGGAGTACCTGACCCAACTGAGCCGAAAAAACCTCTTCAAATAGCTTCCGAATGGTGCTAATAGATAAATTAGAAGCCAACTTTTGATAGCTGATTTGAGCAGAATTGCTCACAACCCCATGCTTCACTAAGATACTGTTCAAAGTAGGTAAACCTACCAATTGACCCAAATAAAAAACCTGCAGAAGCTTTTCTAGTTTAGTGCATTCCTCTAAACTCAAACACGATTTATCAAATGTTTCCGAAATGGTAGTAAATATGTTGACCTCCTCACAAAAATGACCACGAAAATATTTTTTTACTAAAGAGGATAGTTCTTTACGAAAGTTTTTTTAAAATGTATATTCATTGTAAAAGCTATTATGATGTTTTAGGAGATATAATAATAACCTTTTGCAATGAATTATGGGTATAATTAATTGGAATTCAATTTTTTATACCCTTTTTAATTTCTACAAATTAAAAATATAAGTTTTATGAGTACCAAGCTAACCCTGGCCCTTATAGAGGACAATGCTATCATGCGCTACATGCTAGAGTCCTACCTAAACGAACACTTCGAAGTTTCTGAGTTCAACAACGGACTTGCGTTTTTTGAATGGATGGAAGAAACGGGAGTACCAGATATAATTGTTACGGACATTAAGATGCCCGAAATGGATGGTTTTGAACTAATCAACCTCCTGAAAAAGAGCAAATTATATCAGAATATTCCTGTTGTAATGCTTTCAGGTTTGAGCGATAGTAACGCTCGGATCAAATGCCTGCAGTTAGGTGCGGAAGACTACCTCACCAAGCCTTTCAACCCTGCAGAATTACTCATCAAAGTTCAAAAAATCGTAAAAAAAAACAACTCAGTTAATGAAAACTTCAACCCTACTTTATATCAATCCAAATAAGCAAGAAACTTTTGCATTTCAAGCTAACCTGGGACAAGACTACAAAATTGTTCATTTCAAAGATTTAGATAGTCTGCACCGCTCATCAAGCCGCGTTATTCGCGAAGCTGATGTTTGCATTTGTGCTGTACACGAATCTATCATTGAGTTTACTGGCTTTTTAAGCAAAATCAGACGTGAATACAGCAAACAACAGCTGCCGGTATTGTTTATTTACCCTGAGTATTTAAGCGACTCACCTTTGTTTCAACATGTACCTACCGGGGTAAACGATATTTTGTCAGATGAACTGAGCTATAAAATGCTCAAGCTACGCATCAACAGTTTGCTTAAGAAAAAAAGTTACAATGATTTGAATGCTCAGCCCAAAGCGTCGACAAAAAAACACGTTAATTTTTTCAAAAGAGCTTTTGATATTGTAGCCGCAGGCTCAGCCTTGTTACTGTTGTCTCCTATCTTGCTATTAGTGGCCATCATTATCAGACTAGAGTCTAAAGGAAATCCGTTGTATACTTCAAAACGAGTAGGAACTAATTACAAAGTATTTCCTTTGCTCAAGTTTCGCTCTATGTATCAAGATGCTGACCAACGTTTGGAAGAGCTAAAGCACCTCAACCAATACAAAGCACCCGCCAAAAAAGAAAAAGCTAAAACTGAGATGAAAAACTGTGCAGATTGTGTGTTGAAAAAATGTGCTTGTCAGCAACCATTGTGGACAGACGAGGGGGTAGTGTGTGAGAAAGTAAAAAGCGAAGTAGAAGAAAAAGAGGATGAAGCAGTTTTTATGAAACTAGCCAAAGACCCTCGAATTACTAAAGTGGGCGCTTTTATACGAAAAACCAGTATCGATGAAATACCTCAGCTATTCAATGTACTTCGAGGTGACATGTCGCTGGTAGGTAACCGCCCTTTGCCATTGTATGAAGCAGAAAAGCTTACGAAAGATCAGACCATTCAACGTTTTGATGCGCCTGCTGGAATTACAGGCTTGTGGCAAGTAACCAAACGAGGCAAAGCAGATATGTCTACCGAAGAGCGCATAGCCCTTGACAATGAGTATGCACAAAAGCACTCGTTTATGATGGATATGAAGATTATTCTGAAAACGTTCCCTGCTTTGTTGCAATCCGAAAAAGTGTAAAAAAAACCTGTGTTGACACAAAATTTTAAATAAATTATTGGCTATAAACTAAATGTTATAGTGTACTTGTTTAATTTTGTACTCAAAGTAATCATCAATCATTCACACAGGTTCCCAAATTAAGGAATAGTACCAAAATAAATTTACATTTTTAACGTCATCTTTCGCTGACAGAATTCGTTAAAAAAACTTGCCGTAGCGCTGCTATGCCGCGTTTTTTTGCCTCTCCTGCCAACAAAATATTTTGGCGTTACTATAGAACTTTATTTTTACACCATTCCTAAGAGAAAGCCTGCTAACTTCTCTTTACTATTTGAAACAGTAGAAACTAAGGATGCACAAGTATTTATACATCGGATGGGTCTTATTATTGACTTGCTTCAACACCAATGCACAAACAGACACCGCGTGGTCAGCTTTTCGCTTACCACCACTGGCAGCGTTAACTGAAGCAGCAATCAACAGTTCTCCACAGGTAAAATATCAGCAATCAATCATTCTCCGTGACAAAGCCAATATCAAAGAAAGAAAAAAGCGATGGATGAATAAAGTGTTTATGGATGCGGGGTATAGCTACACCAACAACTTTTCGGTCACTAATATTAACTCTAATACGGGCAATGTGGAAACACTTGCCTTGAAAAACGGAGGGAATTACCGCGCCGGCTTTACTCTCAGATTCTCTTTATTTGACTTTTCAGGAGCAAAACATGTCACTCAAGTGGCTATTCAAGAGAAAAATGCTTCAGAAAACCAACTACTTTCTATTGAAAGAGAAATTGTATGGCAAGTAACAGAACTATACAAAAACCTGGAATTAGCCCAAACTTTGCTACATATTAAAAGTGAAAAGATGCAAACACTTGCTTTACAGCGACAAGTAGCCGAGAAAGAGTTTACCCAGGGGCAAATCAAAATAGCTGAGCTAAGCCGAATCATCGAGCTCACCTCCAACGCCCATCAGGAGTTTGAACAAGGAAAAAACAGCTATGAAAAAGCCTACTTAAAGCTGGAACAATTTGTTGGTAAGCCATTAAACAGTTTCTAAATCACAAAAAATGAACTTAATAGACTTTGTTCGTCTAATAGTCCATAATATAAAGCTACTCATTTTTATACCTGTAGCTTTAGCCGCTGGAGTATACTACCTGGTCAAAGACATGCCTAATAAATATGAGGCAGAAACTTTGATTTATACAGGCATAGCCTCAGGCTATAATATTGAGTCTACCGGAAGCTCAAGAATAGATTACTTTAGTGTAAATAATGCCTTTGATAACTTGATCAATGTGATCAAAGCCAAAGAAACTCAAAAAGAAGTTGCCCTGAGTTTACTCACTCAACATTTATTGCTCGACAAACCCACCTCAGGTATTATAGGGGTAAAAGCTTACGACAAACTAAAAAAAATAGTAACCCCTACAGTAAGAAAACAATTGGTAGTTAAAGGTAACTTTAAGGCTACTTATGACAAACTCTACAAGTCTATTGAAACCAACCAACCAGAGTGGCTCAATAAAATACTCAATAGCAACCACCCCTACTACAGTTACCGGGCAATGTCGCGTGTATCGGCCAGGCGCTTAGGTTCAAGCGACATGATTACCATTAAATACGGCACCGATGATGCATTTATCAGTCGGAATACGTTGATTTTTGTTGTCGAAAAATTTATCAAACGTTATAAATTTCTAAAAAAATCGGAGACAGGAGATGTGGTCGCTTACTTTGAGGCACAACTCAATAAAGCAAAAGCTAAATTAAATGGGGTAGAAAACCGCTTAAAAATATTCCGTGAAAACGGTAAAATATTAAATTACTACGAACAAACTAAATCTATAGCCGGGCAAAAAAGTGATATTACAGATGCTTACAAAAAAGAAGTAGGAAACCTGGAAGCATCCAGAGCAGTATTAAAAGAATTGGAAAAAAAGCTCAATATCAACAAAGAGTTTTTTGCCAAAAATGATGAAATTCTTATCAAAAAGAAACGCCTATCGAACCTGATTGTGGCATTGGCGCTGCAAAAAACCCGCAAACCTGCCGAAAATGATCCTACTGTTGACCAAAACCAAACAGCGCTGAAGCAAGAAATAGAAGCCTTAAAAAAGGACTTGCAAAAAGAGGTGCTCAATATGTACAATTATCAGTACTCTACAGGAGGGGGTATTGCCGTTAAAACTTTGCTAAACGAATGGCTCGCCAACCTTATTTTGGTAGAACAGGCAAAAGCAAGGGTAAAGATTTTTGAGGATCGTATCAAAGATATAGACAAAGAGTATGATCGTTTTGCTCCACTAGGATCCAGGCTCAAAAAACTGGAACGGGAAGTAGGTGTAGAAGAACGCGCATATATTGAAATTTTGCACGGATTAAATCAAGCGTTGATTCGCCAACAAAATATTGAGCTGTCGTCGAACCTGGAGGTCGTAGATAAGCCAAGTGTGTCAAAAAAACCCAATAAAAAAGTATTACTCATTATTTTAGGGTTTATGGTGGGTGCCATTGGGTCTTTGGCATTTGTAATAGCCACCGAGCTACTGGATACCACCCTGAAGAGCCCAGCAAGGGCAATGAAAGCAGTAGGTTTGCCATTTGCGGGAGCCATACCTGTGACCAAAAAGAAGAAAGTCAAAGAAAATCAAAAAATAATCAGGAAGGCTTTGATCAATCAGATTACCAATAAAATACTGATTGAGTTGAAAGATGTTCCCCAGCCAATTATTACAATCACGAGTACTCAAACCAGAGAAGGTAAGTCTTATTTGTCAGAAGAGATCGTAGATAACTTGCGTTCTTCGGGCAAGAAAGTACTACAGATAAACCCCGCCAACAGCAGTAACAACCAACAGTATAAAAGCGATTATGAATATATGGTCAATCCTGACTTGCCCGAAAAACAAACGCTTGAAGAGTTGGTAGACATATCGCTCGAAGAGGTAGAGTTTGACTATATACTGCTAGAGCTTCCTGGATTTGTAAAAGGAATGCTACCGCTAAAAATGCTGAAACAGGCAAATTTAAACGTGTTGATTGTAAGGGCTAACCGATCTTGGAAAAAATCTGATAAATATTTGTCTGACACTTACTTGTCGCAAGACGATGTCAAACACTTGATGATATTGAATGGGGTAAAGCCACATTACATTGAAGAGTTAGTAGGGGATTATGGGCAGTCGCCTTATTCGTTGCGTGCGTGGGTAAAACGAGCTTTTCGCCTTGAATTTAAATCTAAAAAGAAAATAAATTAACCCAAGAATACAACTCATACGCAATCCATAAAACATACAGCAAGATGATTCGAGGAAAAAATATCGTTTGTTTGGCAATGTCTCCCTGGGAAGGCGATTACATGAAAGCCAGCGTACAAATTATGTCGGTACTGGCACGTCATAACCGGGTAATCTACGTTGAGTATCAGTTTACTTATAAAGACATCATCACGGGTATGTTGCGTGGTAACAGTATTCCTGTCAAACGGATTTTGGGCATCAACAAACGATTGCGTACCATAAAGCTCGAAGATAATACTGAAATAAACGTTTTAACTGCTCCCCCTATCTACCCTGTAAACTGGTTGCCTTCTGGCAAAATTCATCATTTTTTTGTTAAGCGTAACGCACGTATCCTCAGAAAAGCTATTCAAAGGGCAGTGAGTTCGCGCGATATGCACAGCCCTATTGTCGTCAATGCTTTTAACCCTACCTACGGTTTGCCTTTAGTGGGCAAACTCAACGAAAAACTGTTGTTATACTATTGCTATGACGAAATAAGCCATGCCAAATGGTGTAAAAAACACGGTACAGGCGTAGAAGCCGACTTTGCCGCCAAAGCCGATGCCATCATTACTACCTCGGCACAATTGCAGCAAAACAAGAAAGCTTACAATGATCAATGTTTTTTGGTGAAAAATGGGGTAAACCTGGAATTGTTTCAGCAAGCCTATGCACAAAAACAAGCCGCTGATGCTACTGACAAACCCTTGACAGTGGGATACTTGGGCACTATAGACGATAGACTCGACTACGAACTATTGGCTCACTGTATAGAACAGTTGCCTGATGCCCAGTTTCATTTTGTGGGGCGAGAGATTTACCCACAAGGCAAAGATCGTTTGAAAAACTACAGTAACGTCACGTTTTTTGGCGCACAATCGCCCGAAAAGCTGGCAGATTATGTAGCAAAGTTCGACATTGGGTTGATTCCTTTTGTAAGCAATGGCTTTACCCAAAGTATTTATCCTCTCAAAATAAATGAGTATCTGGCAGCAGGCTTGCCAGTGGTAATGACCAATTTTGGTCAAGTAGACGACTTTAAGGAAATTGCATCTATCACTAGCCAACCCGATGAGTTTTTGGCTGCCATCAAGCAATTGGCGGCACACATCAAACAACCAGAAGAATTTGCCCAGGCTACCAAAAAACGCCTTACTTTTGCTGCCTCTAATTCGTGGGACAATCGCGCCGAAGAGCTTTCAAAGGTAATCAATCAAATCATTGCACGCAAAAAAACTGAATTTCAGAAGACCTACTAATATGGCAAAACTTTCACACATCAAAGATAACTTATGGGTATTGGGAGGCAATTTGTTCAATGCAGGCATTGGTTTCTTAAGCTTTATGTTTCTTGCCCACATGCTCCCAGTTGATGAGTTTGGTGTGTGGTTGTTGTATGTAGCAGCTTTTACCTTTATGGAAATGGTCAGAGCGGGGTTTATCTACCAGGCATTGGTCAAGTATTTTGCGTCAAACTCCAAGGGTTTAGTTCAAAAAGTAATCACCGGTTCATCGTGGTGGATTGGGCTCATTTCTACGGCCTTGTTTTCGGGGCTTATTGCTTTATCAGGCTGGGCTTTTGCCGAACCCATCGCCAGCAAAAACTTCACCTTGTTTTTTCAATGGTACCCAATTGTGATTTGGGTCACGCTTCCGTCAAATATGGGTTTGTGGATCAGCCATTCGAAGCAACGCTATGTACGCATGGTCATTATTCAATTGTGCATTACGGGGGGGTTTGGCTTGTTTATACTTTTCAACTACCACCGCTCTCTAGACCTTACCACTATTTTGATTGCCCATACTGCAGTGCGGGCCATTGCAGGAATATTTACGCTGATAAGTGGTTGGGATGGCATTCGTTACATTGCGTATGTAAGCAAACGTTATGTGAAAAAACTGGTGTATTTTGGGCAATACAGTTTGTTCTCAATGCTAGGCACCAATCTGCTCAAAAGCACTGACATATTTCTTATTGGTATTTTTATAGGACCAGCTGCGGTAGCTTTGTACCAGTTTCCGCTCAAAATTATAGAGCTGGCCGAAGTACCCCTCCGAAGTTTTGCTACAACGGCTTTTCCAAGAATTGCCAAGTGGACTGAAGAAAAAAAATACGTCATTGCCACTCAGTTTATCCAAAAACAAGTACTGGTATTTATTATGCTTGCTACTCCTTTTTGCCTAATAGGTATGATCTGGGCTGAATTTTTCATGGTGTTAATCGGTAAAGTCAAATATGCTGCCTCTGCGCCCATTTTTCAAATACTATTGATTTATGTGATTTTTTTACCCATTGATCGCTTCATCGGCATTGCTCTTGACAGCCTCAATCGTCCTCAAATCAATACGCTTAAAATAGGTATTATGGTAGCCATCAACATTGTGGGCGATTACCTGGTGCTTAGTGCGGGAGGGTCGTTGGTGATGGTAGCGGGTGTCACCCTTATAAACATTGCTATAGGTATGGGTTTTGGTTGGTATAAAATATACAAAACATTGCCCATTCACGATGTCAGACAATTGAATGCCAAACAATTATTCTCGCTCCGTTGAATTAGTTTGTTATGCCTAATAAAAAGATCACATTTATAGATTTTGCCAAGGGGTTTTCAATTTTTACCATTGTCATGATGCACTACTTCCAACGAGTACCCCTACCCGGTTGGTTGGCCAAGGCGGTACCCTTAGGGGGCACAGGTATCCATGTCTTTATATTACTTTCAGGTTTTGGGCTCGCTTTGGGTCAATACCGGGGTTGGCAACACTTTTTGCGACGACGTGCAACCAAAATACTACTCCCTTATTATTTCTTTGTCACCTTACTTTTCATCATCAACTTTTTTGTAACTGTACACCCCAAAATGGACTGGTATGCCTACCTGGGCACACTATTTTTTGTGCAATTGGTTGACTTAGAGATTTTTTATGTATTTGGTATTCAGTTCTGGTTCATTAGCACCATTTTACAACTCTACCTATTGTTTCCTTTGTTACGCAATGTTCTCGAAAAATTAGGCAATGTTCGTTTTTTGATCATTTGCCTAGGCATCTCTCTGGTCTATTTTGGCATTTTGTACCTCAGTCCCCAACCTGAGCATAAACTATGGAGCAGGTTTTTTCCAATGTATTTATGGGAGTTTGCCTTGGGCATGGTGCTTGCCCGGCGTTTCCAAACCAATCAATTTGAATTTTGGCGCTTGCCTGCCGGCAGATGGGTCATTGGATTTATGGCAGGTTTTGGAACAATGGCTTTACTTACCTTTTCCCTGGGAGGCTTGGGCATCATTATCAACGACATTCCGGCAATGGTAGGGTACCTGTCTATCACCGTGTTGCTCTACCAGGCATGTCAGACATTTGCCCCTTTTGTTGAACAAATGATGCTATTTATTGGCAAATATTCTTATCCGCTTTACCTTGTACATATTGCTGTACTTCAATTATTTTTATACATACAACCACCCACTCCCCAGGTATTTTTCAGTATAGCAGGTTTGTTTATTTACTTGTTGCTGGCAGTTGGGCTTTCGCTGATATATGACAAGGCGTACCAGTGGGTGTATCACAGGTTATCGGTAAGGCAAGCAATGCCTGCCACAAAAAATTAAATTTATCCACCACCAAACTACTTCACTCGTGCAGTGCATTGAATAATTTATGGATCAGGAAAAACACCCTTTGATAAGTATTGTAACGCTTAACTACAACCAAGCCGAAATCACCTGCGACTTGCTCAGTTCGTTGCGGGCAATAAGCTACCCCAATATAGAAATACTGGTGGTAGACAACGCCTCTAAAGATCAACCAGAGCAACTCATCACGAGTCGTTATCCGGAGGTGAAGTTTATTAAAAACCAAGAAAACTTAGGCTTTGCCGGAGGAAACAATGTGGCTATCAGGCAGGCAAAGGGCAAATATGTATTATTGCTCAACAACGACACCGAAGTAGCCCCTGACTTTTTGGAGCCCATGGTGGCTTGTATGGAGCAAGATGCTAAAATTGGCGTTTGCAGCCCTAAAATAAGGTTTCACGAAACCCAGGTACATATCCAATATGCTGGCTCTACAGCTATAGACCCTATGCGAGTGGCAAGTTATGCCATTGGCTATGGCGAAGAAGACAAAGGGCAGTATGACCAGACAGGCGGACAAACCCACCTCGCCCACGGAGCCGCTATGATGGTGTCGCAAGAAGCCATTGCCAAAGCCGGGCTTATGGAAGATTCGTTTTTCTTGTATTATGAAGAGCTAGACTGGTGCGAGCAAATCAAAAAAGCAGGTTTTGCGATTCATTTTGTGCCCCAATCACTCGTATTGCATAAAGAATCTATGAGTGTGGGTAAGAATAGCCCTTTGCAGTTGTATTATAAAACCCGTAACCGTATATTCTTTGCCCGTAGAAACTTAAGGGGCTTTCAGTTGTTCATGGCACTCACTTATTTGGTTATGCTGGTAACTCCAGTACGTTTGGGCAAGTATTTGCTCAAAGGCAATTTCAAAAATTTTAAAATATACCTGAAAGCTGTCTGCTGGAACAGTATTTTGTTTAAACGTTTTTCTTCGTTTCGTAAATAGATGAATTGCGGGCAGTGTATATTGCCCGATGGCTGAGCTTTGAATAAATTGATGAAACCTACCGACACTTCTCCATTTAAAACCCGCTACTCCCAAAACCTTAGGTTGATGCTGGCGTTGATCGCTACTTTGCCTGTGGCGTTTGTAGTAGCTAAAGGCGGCATGCTTGCCGGGTTGGGCTTGATCGGTTTACCATTTGTATTTTTTTACCTTTACCTATTGTTCACTTACCCCATCATTGGTATTTACTCTTATGTGGTGGCAGGGTTTGGAGTAAGTGGTATTTTGCGGTATGTATCTGGGCTGCCCTTGGGCTTATCAGTCGATGGCATCCTTATTATTACCTGGGTAGCAGTAGCAGTGCACAAAACCGAAGAATATGACTTTCAGATCCTTAAAAATGGGTTGGTCATTGCTTTTGCCATCTGGATGGGGTACAACCTCTTACAGCTGTTTAACCCTGAAGCCCGCAGCCGGGTCGCGTGGTTTTATGCCATGCGTGGGGTGGCACTTTACCCCTTGCTAAGTGCTCCATTGGTAATGCTGCTTGTGCGGTCCCCACGCGAGGTAGACATTTTCTTTATTCTTTGGTTTGGCTTATCTATTTGTGGGGCACTCAACGGAATCAAACAACAACATTTTGGAGTAGACCGATTTGAACAAGCTTGGTTAGACGCTGGCGCTGGTACTCAACACTTGTTGTTTGGCAAATTGCGGGTATTTTCATTCTACAGCGATGCCGGGCAGTTTGGGGTATCGCAGGGGCACGCGCTGGTAGCTGCCGGGGTAATGGCTCTGAGAAAAGGAATCAGCCTTCCCCGAAAAGCATTTTATGCCATTACTGCAGTGCTGTGCTTATATGGCATGATGATATCAGGTACAAGGGGGGCTCTTGCAGTACCAGGCATTGGCTTTTTTATGTACTTTGTCATGAGCAAAAACTTTAAGATAGTAGTACTAGGCATTATTATAGGCATTGGGGCTTTTTCTGTGCTAAAGTTTACTTCTATAGGGCAAGGTATTTATGCCATTAACCGGATGCGTACCGCGCTCGACCCCAACGACCCCTCGCTACAGGTAAGGCTTGCCAATCAGCGAAAACTGTCGAACTATTTGGCTTCACGCCCTTTTGGAGGAGGAGTGGGTTCGGCGGGCAACTGGGGGCTACGCTTTAGTCCAGGGAGTTTTTTGGCAGAAACTCCTACCGATAGCTGGTATGTAAAAATATGGGCAGAAGAAGGCATCGTAGGGCTTTGGCTACACCTGATTATTTTATTTTATATAGCCGGGCATTCGGGTTATTATATTTGGTATATGGAAGACTCGGAGCTGCGGCAAAAAATGATGGCAATATGGGGTGGCCTGTGGGGAATTTATCTGGCAAGTTATGGCAACGGAGTACTGGGGCAGATTCCTACAGGTAGTTTGCTCAATGTAGGTATGGCAATTATGTTTTTAACTCCACATTTAAGCCCACAAGCAAAAACAAATGATTAACTTTGCCCCCGTTCATTTTCCTGTTTCGTTTGTAAATTTCTTGCAAAACAGGTCATATAATATAAGTGGTGATACCTGATAGTATATATCTAAATGTCTGCTACATTTAAACACGCACTTAAATAAAAGCCAATGCTGGAGTCCTGTAAACCGAAGCTCCATTATTCAAATAAAACTATGATTATTCTAACAACCATCATGTATGTGATACTCGGTTATTTTACTGTTTCGGTAAGCTACTACGGCTTATTTTGCATTGCCAGCTTGTTTTTCAAACCAACCAAACGCTCTTTTGGGGCAATGGACAAGGTAAAAAAATCAAGTGTTGTAATTTTACTGCCAGTTTACAAAGAAGATGACGTGATTGTGGAATCGGTAAAAAAAGCACTGAAACAACGTTACCCTAAAGAACTGTACACCATTGCAGTAATTGCAGATCATTTGCAACCCCAAACCCTCGAAGATCTGAGACAATTGCCTGTACAACTGATAGAGGTGCACTTTGAAAAAAGTACCAAAGCTAAGTCGCTTAACTTGGCTTTTGACCACCTCGGCGAATACGATTTGGCTGTAGTACTCGACTGTGATAACCACATAGAAGAAGATTTTTTACTCAAGGCTAATTATGCGTATGTGCAAGAAGGACACTTGGTTATTCAAGCACACCGTACCGCCAAAAACCAAGAAAACCATTTGGCACAATTAGACGGCATCAGCGAAGAACTCAACAATGCCATGTTTCGTACCGGACACCAGGTATTGGGCTTGCCTGCCGCGCTCATTGGCTCAGGCATGGTGATGGACTTTAACCTATACCGCGAACACATGCGCGCGATTGATACTATTGATGGGTTTGACAAAGAACTTGAATTGAGTTTAATCAAGGATCAGTCATTGCCGCACAACAAGATACATTATTTAGACGATGCCTTGGTGTATGATGCCAAAATGTCGGACAATGAGGTGTTCAGAAAACAACGTACGCGTTGGATTTTGGCACAAATAAAGTACGCATTAAAAAATGCTGCCGATGGGTGGGTACAACTCTTTAAAGGAAACTTTGCTTATTTTGAAAAGGTTCTTCAGTTTTGGTTGCCTCCCCGCTTGATACTCTTGGGGAGTCTGGCAGCGTTGGTATGCATCAGTCCTTGGTTTGGGCTCCAATATTTTACTTATACTGTGGGGCTTTTTGTAGCTTTAGCATTGTTTTTGGTGGTTGCTTTACCTCGTCGACTTAGGACCTATCAAACACTGTATGCTTTAAAAAAATTACCCGTTACCTTTTTGCTTATGTGCAGGGCATTGCCTGGCTTTCGCAAAATTTTTGAATCGTTTTTACCGACATCTCACCGATATTTTCGAAAAAAATAACATAAAGTAAGGCTTTTTGACTGAAAAAATCACACTACGAACATTAAAGTAATTCTTAATCACCGAATAATTAGTATAAAAAATGTGGATTCTAACTATTTTTATTTCCTTCATACTTGGTTACCTCACCCTTTCGGTGAGTTACTATGGCTTATTTTGTGTGGCCAGTTTGTTTTTCAAAACAACCAAGTACACTATCGAAGAACTTGAAGCAGTAAAAAAATCAAGCTTTGTAATATTACTGCCTGCCTACAAAGAAGATGGGGTGATTGTAGACACGGTACAAAATGTACTCAAACAAAATTACCCCAAAGAACTATACACCATTGCAGTGCTTGCCGATCAGCTCCAGCCCGAAACTCTGGAGGCACTTCACCAATTGCCGGTACAGGTAATAGAGGTTAAATTTGAAAAAAGTACCAAAGCCAAGTCACTCAACTTTGCTTTTCAGCACTTGAAAGAACACGACATAGCCGTAATATTAGATGCTGATAATCACATAGAAGCCGACTTTTTGCTCAAATCTAACCTTGCCTACGTGCAAGGAGGGCACCGTATTATTCAGGCACACCGCACCGCCAAAAACCAAGAGAACGACATGGCACAGTTAGACGCCATCAGCGAAGAGCTCAACAACTCTATGTTTCGTACCGGGCACCAGGTATTGGGCTTGCCTGCTGCGCTCATTGGCTCTGGAATGGTGATGGACTTTAACATTTACCGTGAACACATGCAGGCAATTGATGCCATTGGCGGGTTTGACAAGGAACTGGAACTGAGCCTGATCAAGGACAAGACTTTGCCTCATAACAAAATATATTACCTCAATGATGCCATGGTATACGACGAAAAAGTCTCAGACGCCAAGGTATTTGGCAGACAACGTACTCGCTGGATATCGGCACAAATAAAGTATGGGGTAAAAGGAGCACCAAGTGGGTTGGTACAGCTATTGAAAGGCAACTTTGCTTACTTTGACAAAGTACTTCAGTTTTGGTTACCCCCTCGCTTGCTCTTATTGGGTGGGTTGGGCTTGCTTACTTGCCTGAGCCCTTTGCTTGGTTTGCCCTACTTTATTTACACTGCAGGGCTTTTTGCCTCGCTTATTTTGTTTTTGACCCTCGCTTTGCCTCGTAAGTTTAGAACCTATAAGACACTGTATGCTTTCCGCAAGTTGCCTTTGACCTTTTTCTCTATGCTTAAGGCATTGTTCAACTTTCGTAAAGGTTTCAAATCGTTTTTACCAACTCCTCACCAACATTCGCAAAAAAAGTAAGCAGAAAAACTCATGGATACATTAAAAAAAGATACGAACTCACCCACCAACCCTGTTCCACAGGCACGCCCCATGAAAATAGGCATAGAAGCCCAAAGGGTTTTTCGTCCACATAAGCACGGCATGGACATAGTGGCGCTGGAGCTCATCCGTCATTTGCAAAAAATAGATCAATACAACGAATATTTTGTTTTTGTAAAACCCGATGCCGACCCTTGCCTTCAAAGTCAGGACAATTTTACGGTGATAGAAGTAAACGCCAAAACTTACCTCGATTGGGAACAACTTTCACTGCCCAAAGCCATCAAAAAATCAGGCATTGAACTCATGCACTTTACCAGTAATACCGCCTCTTTGAGATGCCCGGTACCCACAGTAATTACGCTGCATGATGTTATTTTTCTGGAAAAAAGGCGCGCTCAAGGTACACTCTACCAAAAACTAGGGCATGTGTATCGGCGCTGGAACGTGCCCAGAGCGGTGCGTAAAGCCGAAAAGATACTGACTGTATCGAACTACGAAAAAACCCAGATTACGAACAAACTCCCCCGCATTAAAGACAAAGTAGTAGTGGCGCATAATGGGGTAGCCGCCAAGTTTAAAAAACTAGACCAACACCAGGAATTGATGAAGGGTTTACAACCCAAAAGTTTTGTTTTTTATTTGGGAAACCAAGCCCCCAAAAAAAATATGGGCAATGCTTTGCGTGGCTATGCTCAATACGCTCAAAGTGTAGCTTCTCCCTTACCTTTGGTCATAGCCGAAACCAGCGAAGAGCAGCTGGCCGATTGGCTCAGCTCATTGAATTTGCCTCAGCTTACCCAACATATTTTGCTGACTGGATATATTCCCAATGCCAATATCACTTTATGGTACAATCAAGCAAAGGTGTTTTTGTACCCATCACTGCGCGAAAGTTTTGGTTTACCCATCCTGGAAGCTATGGCTTGTGGTACTCCTGTGATCACGTCTAACACTTCGGCTATGCCAGAAGTAGCCAATGGTTGTGGGCTATTGGTTGACCCACACCAACCCGACGAGATAGCCCAAGCTATAGGACAGCTTGCGAGTGATGAAGCCCTGGAACAATCGCTGATAGAAAAAGGGCTGGAAAACGTAAAAAACTTTACCTGGGAGGCCCATGCCCAAACCTCACTGGACGTTTATCGCGAGATTGTCCTCAAAGAAACTAGCAATTAATTCAACCTTATTTATCTGATGCAAAACTTTCTGATCATATTATTTTGGCTGGGCATTGCCCTGGTAGTGTATACTTATGTAGGCTATGGGGTGGTGATAGGCGTTTTGGTAAAACTCAAAAATGCGCTCAAGCCAGAGGCACCTTTGCCCCCACTGACTGATTTTCCGACGGTGGCGTTTGTCATTGCCGCTTACAACGAAGAAGACTACATTCGCGACAAGGTGGCCAACTCGCTAAAACTGGATTACCCTGCCGACAAACTCGATATTATTTTTGTAACGGATGGGTCAAGCGACCAAACGCCTCATATTTTGCGCGAATATGAAGCTCAGGGCATTAGGGTGCTACACGAAGATGCCCGTCGTGGAAAGATTCATGCCATGCACCGCGCCATGGGTTTTGTAGAAGCCGATATTGCCATTTTTTCGGATGCCAACACTGATCTCAACCCCGAAGCCTTACAAGAGATTGTAAAACACTACCAAAATCCTAAAGTGGGCGCAGTAGCAGGTGAAAAACGCATCAAGGTGTTAGAAAAAGACGCCGCCAACGGTGCCGGAGAGGGCATTTACTGGAAGTATGAGTCATGGCTCAAAAAAATGGATTCGGCTTTTTATTCGGTAGTAGGTGCCGCAGGCGAACTTTTTTCGGTACGTACCAAGCTCTACGAACAAGTACCTGCCAACGCCCTTCTGGATGATTTTATGCTCTCGATGCGCATTGCCCAAAAGGGCTACCGAGTAAAATACGAACCACAAGCTCAAGCCTGGGAAACCCCTTCAAGCTCGGTGAAAGAAGAGTTTAAACGAAAAATCAGAATTTGCGCAGGAGGCATTCAGTCTATTTTATGGTTGCTGCCCCTGCTCAATATTTTCAAATACGGTTGGCTAAGCTTCCAATACGTATCGCATCGGGTATTGCGCTGGACGCTTACGCCATTGTCGTTGTTGGCGGTATTTACCCTCAATGTATGGCTTGCCCTGTTTCAATTGCCTTTTTATCAGGTAATGCTAGGACTACAGGTACTGTTTTACCTCACGGCGTTGCTGGGTTGGTGGCTGCAAACCAAAAAGATTAAGCTCAAAGCCTTGTTTGTTCCTTATTATTTTGTGGTGATGAACCTATCAGTGTTTTTAGGCTTTTTTCGCTTCATCAAAGGACAACAAAGTGTAGCCTGGGAAAAGGCAGCACGGAGGAAGGAATAGACAGTTACAAGCTTTCACTGGCACACGTCGTCCTCGCGTGTGTCCAGTTTAACAAATTCAAAAAAAAATATCCCTCCGCGAAGGTCTTACCGCAGGGTGACCTGAGCAATGATCAACCAAAAACTTGAAAAAAGACTTGAGTACAAGCTTTTGGGGTCGCAAGTATTGGTCTAGCTAAAGCCTTAAGACCAATACAGGGAAGTTGTTTTTTGGATTGGCTCAAATTCTACCTCCCGCGAAGGCCTTACCGCAGGGTGACCTGAGCAATGATCAACCAAAAACTTGAAAAAAGACTTGAGTACAAGCTTTTGGGGTCGCAAGTATTGGTCGGGCTAAAGCCTTAAGACCAATACAGAGAAGTTGTTTTTTGGATTGGCTCAAATTCTACCTCCCGCGAAGGTCTTACCGCAGGGTGACCTGAGCTATGCGAACCCCAAGCTTTGAAAAACAACTTGTGTATGAGTTTTGGGCTGGGTATTGGTCTGGCTGAAGCCTTAAGACCAATACAGAGAAGTTGTTTTTTGGATTGGCTCAAATTCTACCTCCCGCGAAGGTCTTACCGCAGGGTGACCTGAGCAATGATCAACCAAAAACTTGAAAAAAGACTTGTAGATAAGATTTAGTATTGGTCGGGCTAAAGCCTTAAGACCAATACAGGGAAGTTGTTTTTTGGATTGGATTGGCTCATGCCTCCCACGAAGGTCTTGCCGCAGGGTGACCTGAGCAATTATCAACCAAAAGCTTGAAAAAAGACTTGAGTACAAGCTTTTGGGGTCGCAAGTATTGGTCTGGCTAAAGCCTGAAGACCAATACGAGGAGGTTGTTTTTAGGATTGAATTGTCTTCAAAAACCTACCTCCCCCGCGAAGGTCTTACCGCAGGGTGACCTGAGCTATGCGAACCCCAAGCTTTGAAAAACAACTTGTGTATGAGTTTTGGGTTGGGTATTGGTCTGGCTGAAGCCTTAAGACCAATACAGGGAAGTTGTTTTTTGGATTGGATTGCTTGCGATAGGGCAACCACAAGGGATTGCCTCTACACTTTAACCCTTACTTTTGATTATGACAATTGCTTTTTAGATTGAATTGGCTTAAATAACAAGAAACATCGCTTCGCGAACCATTTAAACAATAAAGCAATTCTAAAAAAATATGTTTGAAACCACCGCTCAAGGTTTAGCCGACCATTGGCATGCAGTAGCTTTTGCCCAAGACCTGAAAAAAAAACAATCGTTCAAAACCAAGCTTTATGGAATCCCTTTATTGCTTTGGCGCGATACCCAAGCACAAGTATTTGCCGTGGCAGATGTTTGTGCTCACAAACGGGCTCCATTGGCGATAACTTGTTTTAAGCAAAACACCCTTACCTGTCCTTATCACGGCTGGCAGTACAAGCAAGACGGGCGGGTTTGCCATATTCCCAGCTCGCCCGATATAGACCTAAGCAAACTCAACGCCTCACTGCATACTTTGCCAATACGCCAAGCCAACGGCTTGCTCTGGGTTTATTTGGGCAAGGGTACACCTCCCTCCAAGTTACCGCTGTCGCTGGCAGACCCAACCAAAGGCTGGCAACATGTTCAGCTAAAAAAACAATTTGATACCAGTGAAGAATTGCTCATTGAAAACTTTATGGATGCCACCCACACCCCTTTTATCCACCGGGGCATTATCAGGGGGCACGGGGCACCTACTCAGCATCAGGTACAACTAAAAGTAGCCTCTCACCAACTATTGGCAAGTTATGCTGAAACCACCGAAAAAATAGGCGTGGCACTACAGCTTATTCTGGGCAAAAACCTGCGCATCAAGCACAGCGATGCCTTTTTATTGCCCAACCTGGTAAAGGTTGATTATGCCATCAACGACGTTCCTCGGTTTATGGCGGTGATTGCCTGCAACCCCATTACCGAAGGCAAAACGGAGGCTTTGGTAAGGCTTTCATTTCGTTTTGGTAAGCTCAACTTCCTGGTCAAGCGAGCTTTACCTTGGCTTGCCCGCAAAGTACTGGCACAAGACTTTGACATCACCCAACAACAATTTGCCAATCAAAAAATATTTGCCCAACAAAAGGATAAATCTATAGATGGTGATATGATGTACCACAAGATGCGTCTGATCAGGCGGGCAGCCCAACAACGCCAAGCTATGACACCTTCAGAAAGCAATTTTAAACTATTTTTATAATGGCAAACCGTTTTTTTACCAAAATTAACTATTCGGCAAGCAACGAAGACAGCGAATCGGAGCGGCAAGCCCTACAGCTGACCTCTAATGACACCGTACTTTGCATTAGTGGCAGTGGAGCAAGATCGCTCGACTTGCTGGTAGATACCCCTAAAAAAATAGTGAGTATTGACTTTAACCCCGCCCAAAACTACCTACTGGAGCTCAAGCTTGCTGCTTACCATACTTTTGACTATAAGGCTTTCGCCCGATTTATTGGTTTGCAGCCTTGCGGCAAAAGAGCGGCTACTTACCCAGCGCTTGCTCCTTTGTTATCGGCGCAAGCCCAGGCATTTTGGGCAAAACATCCCAAATATATCAGAAACGGAGTGCTCTATTGTGGTACTTGGGAGCGATTGCTCAGGAGTATGCTACGGCTGGCAAGTCCCCGCAAAAAACTGATTGAGCAATTAATGACTGCTCCCTCGCTGGAGGCGCAACGTAATATTTGGACAAAAAAATGGGATAACCTGGTGTGGCGGTTTTACCTGAGGTTCATCTCTCACCAGTTTTTATGGAAATATGTGGTGCGTGAACCCGGAGCAAGGCTCATTCCGGCTGGTTTTAACGTGTATGACTATATGCAAGCCCGCCTCGACCACATGGGCAACAACTTTGACCTAAAAACCAACCATTACGCCCACTTAATGCTGCGGGGCAAGTATTCGCCACCCTGCATTTTGCCCCACCACTTGCGCCCCGAAAACTTTGATTTGATCAAGAAAAATATTGATAGAGTAGAAGTAGTCACTGCTTCATTGACCGACTACTTAGCCGAAAGCCCTTACCAATTCAATGCCTTTTCACTCTCCGACTTTTCGTCGTATGCCCCACCTGTAGTATACCAACAAATATGGCAAGGGGTGGCAAAGGCTGCGGCACCTCATGCGCGTTTTTGCGAGCGGCAGTTTTTAGTCAAGAGGCGCCCCGAAATGCATTGTCCTGCACTAAAACGTAATACTTGGCTAGAAAAAAAACTGAATGAGGAGGACGAGGCTTATATTTACACTTTTTGTGTGGGGGTATTTTAGTCAACGGTCGATAGTCCACCGTGGCTATGCCAAGTGTGAAACGATGGAGTTAAATAGTTTGTAAATTCATCATCGACTGATCACCGAGCCTCTGGCGAGTTCAACAAATTTGACTAAAATCACTGCATAGTATTGTATATTAAACATTAAAACAAAAGCGTAAGCTAAAGACTAATAGCTTTAGGCTGTAGAAGCTACCGACTATTAACTAAAAAAAATGAAAATACTACTTACTGGTGCTACAGGTTTTTTGGGATTTCGTACCCTCGAAGTGCTCGTTCAATTGCCTGAAGTAAGTCAGGTGATAGCCACAGGGCGCACCCTCAAGCCCAGCCATACTGTAGAGCACCCCAAAGTGCGCTATGTTTTGGGAGATTTAACTCACCAGGAGTTTGTACAAAGCATAGCGGCACAAGCCGAGTATATTGTGCACGCAGCCGCCCTTTCGTCGCCGTGGGGCAGTTACGCCAGCTTTGAGGCAGCCAATCTCATTACCCAACAACATTTGATAAAAGCCGCCCTAGAACACCGCATCAAACGCTTTGTCTTTATCTCTACTCCCTCGATGTATTTCACGGGCAACGATCGGTTCGACATTAAAGAAAGCGACCCACTGCCCCGCCAAATGGTGAATGCCTACAGCCAAACCAAACGACTTGCTGAGGTTGAACTAGAGCAATCGGGCATTGCTTACGTAACCTTGCGCCCCCGTGCCTTGATAGGCAGAGGCGATACGGTGATTATGCCACGCATCATCAGGGCACAACAAGAAGGCAGGCTTAAAGTGATAGGAAATGGCAAAAATATAGTAGATTTGACTTCGGTGGCCAATGTGGCAGATGCTATCGTACTGGCGTTGACTACTCAAACAGGGCTCAACGAAACTTATAACATTACGAACGGCGAACCCGTAAAACTTTGGGAGAAAATAGCAATGGTACTACAGCTGCTGGGCAAAGAAGTGCCCACTGCCCAAGTACCGTATTGGGTGGTATGGGCAGCTGCGGGGGCAATGGAACTTTCGGCAAAACTGACGGGAGGCAAAGAACCTGTCCTTACTAAATACGGAGTGGGGGTACTTGCCAAGTCTATGACTATGAACATATCGAAGGCACAAAAGCTATTGGGCTACAGCCCCAAAGTAAGCACCGACGAGGCAATTAGGGAGTTTGTGGAGTGGTTTGTTTAATTACGAATTACGAGTTTTTCAATTACGAATGAGCGCAAAGCGACGCTAAAGGCTAAAAGCTCAATACAAATAGTTAAACAATTACGAACCGACCGGAGGGAGCTCTGCTTTAGCTAATTACGAGTTTTTCAATTACGAATGAGCGCAAAGCGACGCTAAAGGCTAAAAGCTCAATACAAATAGTTAAACAATTACGAACCGACCGGAGGGAGCTCTGCTTTAGCTAATTACGAGTTTTTCAATTACGAATGAGCGCAGCTAAAACTATTGGCTACTGACTTCTAACAAATTCGCAAATATGATAATCAAAGGCTAAAATACAGAGATCAAAAAAAGCTAAAGGCTAAAAGCTCTCTACAAACAGTTAAACAAAAGCTAAAGGCTAAAGTTACACCAAGATCAAAAAAGGCTAAAAGCTCCCTACAAACAGCCAAACAAAAGCTAAAGGCTAAAAGCTTTAGAAGCTCCCAACTACTAACGACCAACTAAAGATGAAAAAAGTAAAACTATACCTCAACTATGCCGGATATTGCGTAGCAAAAGAAAGCGAAGTAATACAAGGTGGCAAAAGCGAAAATGTGCAGTTCAACGCTCTATGGGGGCTGATAGAACACCCCGACAAGGGCTGGATTTTGTATGATACAGGTTACACCCGCAGGTTTCACCAAGCCACGGGCTGGTTTCCTAACAAGATATACGCTTTGCTAAGCCCAGTGGTGATCAGAGAACAAGACGAGGTAAAAGCCCAGCTCCAGCAGGCAGGCATTGCCCCTGAAGACATTAAACACATCATTATTACTCATTTTCATGCCGACCATGTGGGCGGGCTGAAAGATTTTCCGAATGCTACTTTTTACGCTTCGCGCCAAGCGCTCGACTATACCTTGAGTTTATCGGCATGGACTGCTTTTAGCAAAGGGGTACTCAAAGATTTGTTGCCCAAAAACCTGAAGCAACGCACAGTATTGATTGACGAAACCTGCGAGAAAATGACTGACCCTATTTTTGGGCATAAGTACGACTTGTTTGGCGACGATAGCCTGTATATTTATGAGCTACCAGGACACGCTGCCGGGCAGATTGGGGTGATGTTAGAAACCAAACAAAGACCTTATTTTTTGGTGGCAGACGCTTGCTGGATCAAACGCTCTTACGAGGAGGTCATTCCTCCCAACCCTATAGTAGTGTTGTTTTTTCACTCGTGGTTCGATTTTAAACGCACCTTACAAAAAATGCACGATTACCACGTGGCAAACCCCCAGACTTTGTTGGTTCCTACGCACTGTGCAGCCACTACCGATGCTTTGGTGCAAGATAAGTTAGCGATGAATGTTCTTTAAACTCCAGATTTTATGGCGCTTGGTGCAGCTCCGTTGGCGCAAACCCCGCACGACAAAAGCAAAACAAAGGCTACAGCAAAAGTTATGGAAACGGTTGCAAAAAAAGGTGTTGTGCCACTCAGGTTTTTATCGCGAAAGCGCCCAAAACAAACAACCACTGGCAGCTTATCCTTTGATGAACAAAGCCCGGTTTATGGCAAACTTCAACGCCATCAATACCCACGGAATAGAGGTACAAGAGGCCTATAATGTGGCACTCAAAGCCGAACAATCGCGCGACTTTTCGCCTATGTTGGGCAAGGTTACCGTGGGGCTGTCGTCAGGCACCAGTGGCAACCGGGGCATTTTTCTTGCTGCCCAGGCAGAGCGGGCTTTTTGGGTGGCTGCCGTGCTTGATCGGGTCATTGGGGTAGCTCTCAAAAAACGCAAGGTCGCCTTTTTTTTGCGTGCCAACAGCAACTTGTACGACTCGATAAAGTCGCGGGTGCTACAGTTTGAGTTTTTTGATTTGTATGACAATTTGCCCCAACACCTGGCCCGGCTCAACGCCCTCAAGCCTCATATATTGGTGGCGCAACCCAGTATGCTGCTAGAGCTTGCCCAAGCATTAGAGGCGGGTACCTTGCACATTGCCCCTACCAAGGTAATTGCGGTGGCGGAAGTACTCTCTCCCGAAGACAGGGTTCAACTAGAACGAGTCTTTGGGCAAACCATCCATCAAGTATATCAATGTACTGAGGGGTTTCTTGCCAGTAGTTGCAGCGAGGGCGTATTGCATTTTCACGAAGATTTTCTCATTATTGAAAAAAAATACCTCGATGAGTCACGCTTGCGGTTTCATCCTGTAATTACTGACTTGCTGCGTTCGTCGCAACCTGTAGTACGCTACGAGCTCAATGACATTATTATAGAAGAAAAAGCTTGCCCTTGTGGGCAACCTACCCTTGCCATCGCCCAAATAGAAGGGCGTGCCGATGATGTGTTACATTTTGTCGATACCACAGGGAATACTGTAAAAATTTACCCTGATTTTTTGCGTCGGGCCATCATTTTTTCCGATGAAGCTATTCAAGATTATACGCTTGCTCAAACCGATCTTCAACGCTTAGAACTGTACATAAAAGGCCAAGAAAAAAGTTTTTGTCAAGCCCGGCAGGGTATACTAGACTTGCTCAATAAACACCACATTGCTGGGGTAAACATTGTGCAAGTCCAACACAAACACCACGAAAAGGGGGGTAAATTAAGAAGAATTAAGCAGGCATTCAATGAGCAAAACGACCAAAACTAAACCTATCAGAATAGTAGCAATGGGCAAGTATTTGCCACAAGCGATGAGTTCGGAGGCTTTAGAAAAAAAACACAGCTTGCCCGCTGGCTGGGCAATGAAATATTCGGGGGTGCAAAACCGCCATGTGGCAAGTCAAGAGTCTAATGGCTGGATGGGTGCACGGGCGGCAGAAGAAGCTTTGCAAAAGGCCGGAATGACTTTGCACGACATAGATATGCTCATTTCGGGTGGGGGCACCTACGACTATCCCATTCCTAACCAAGCCAGTGTGATAAAAGCAGAAATGAAGGACGGTAACGCTTGCCACACCCCCGCTATAGACATTGACAGTACTTGCTTGAGTTTTGTCACTGCACTTGATTTTGCCGCCAAAATACTAGACGGAAAAGCCTATAAAAACATACTCATTGTAAGTAGCGAGATTGCCTCTAAGGGCATCAATCCTACCAACTGGGAAACCCTGACCCTGTTTGGCGATGGGGCAGCAGCGACGGTGGTGAGCTACGCCCCTGAACAAGCCTCTTGCTATATCAAGGGAATGCAACGCACTTATTCTGAAGGGGTGTATCATACCTTGATTGAAGGAGGGGGCAATCGTAAGTTTTTCAAAGACTACCCGTACGACCCTGAGCTACATTCGTTCCAAATGAAGGGCAAACAATTGCTCAAACTTACCAAACGTCTGTTGCCTGATTTTATGGAGGTTTTTTTTGCCGACACAGACTATGCCCTTGCTACAGTAGACGCTATAGTGCCTCATCAGGCGTCTAAACTGGGGGCGGCACTCTTCCAACGCTTATTTGACTTTGCTTCTGGGCAGGTAAAAACTACCTTGGCACACTATGGCAATTGTATTGCGGCTTCTATTCCGCTTACGCTCATGGCAGCTATAGACGAGGGTAGCATTCAACGGGGCGATATTTGTTTATTGGCGGGTACTTCGGCGGGCTTTGCCATTGGTGGGGTGTTGTTGAGGTATTGAGGCAGAACCTTGCTGTTTTAAGTGTTCCGAAGGACACTTGAAACTTATAGAAGTCTCCAGATTTCTCTGCGAATGCAGCCTTAACTTCAACCAAAAGCCGTTTTTATAATTTTCACGCAGACACCATTTGCTGCGCAAACAAGTCTGGAGACCTATATTCATTAAATAATTTCAAGTCTCCTGAAAGAAGACTTAAAAGAGCCAAGGGTTTTACCATCCTTCTTTTAACTTGAGCTTTTAGATGGGAAAAAGTTTGTAATTTTGTGGAAAAAACAAGCGGTACAAGTTATCAATATAATTATTAATCCAAATGCTAGACTTTCTAAATCACATTAAAACACAAAGCGAAGAACAGCTAAGAGCTGAGTTAAAAGAGCTATACTCTAGTTTTGAAGTAGTAAGAGGCTACTATGCCATCAAGCTTAAGCCTGATATACTTGACCAAAAACTGTTAGACAAATACACCACCCAAATTACTCAAGCTATCTACCCCAATGAAAGAATGCAAGGGGGATTAAACCTAGACAAAGTAAAGCATATTATTGAACAATTGAGTAGCGATACAACTGTAAAGTATTATATAGAAGTAGCCTTGCATGCCATAGAAGAGTGTACCGGTATGGCAAATGAATATGGGGGTGACTTTGGCGATGATTTTTATATTTACTTTGAGGAACTATTTGGTGACGTGATTCAAATGATTGTTCAGCACAACTTACAGAATGACTATAGAGCGCGGCTTATAGATGTCAAAAACTCAGCTACTGAGGCTTATGGGCATTACGACCAACTCAATGATGTGTATGCGCAATACATAGGGGAATAAAACTTACTCTGGTGCAAGCTTAGCATCAGAGTAGCTTGTACCTCTCATTGCATAAGCAAAATACCGCACCCCTCTGCTTTGAGTGTTCCAACGGGTCACTTAATGCTTTTTGATAAAAAAAGCCTCTAACCTTTACAGGACAGGCTTTCTAGCCAAATGGCTAACGAAGGTTAATCAATTTTTGACTTTACACCAATAGAACTTTGCACCTATTTTATTGCTTCCATTTCAAACAAAATAGAAACATTGAAAACCAAGAGTAGTTTTTATAATTTTTACACACGCAATATTTGCTGCGCAAGCAAGTCAGGAGACTTGCCTTTATTCACAGCTTTCAAGTCTCCTAAAGGAAGACTTAAAAGGACCAGAAGAAAACCAATGAACTGAGCGTTTTCATCTCCATTGCGTTAGCAAAATAAGCTTTGAGTTTGTACGCTCTCTAGCTTAATTTTTTTCAACTTAAGTCTTTTTTTAAAGAAAGTGCGACCAACCAAGTAAATTCAACAATCACCCCTGTTTCTCTGCTCAGGTCTTACCGTAGGGTGACCTGAGCAATGCTGATCCAAGACTTTGAAAAACGGCTTGTGTATGGGCTGCGGGAAAGTGCTCCGTCATTCGTCGGAATGGTCGAGCTCACTGGTCTGGCTGAAGCCTTAAGAGCAGTACGGGGAAAGTTATTTTTAAGTTGAATTGTCTACAACGGCACACGCGGAGAAAGGCTTAAAAAAGCTAGAATAAATAAACTAATAAGTATAAAATGAACGAACACACCTGCCCACCTAGTCAAAGGTATTTAACTATTGATGAACGATTTCATCAGCCTGCCCTCGAATACCTGAAGCAATCTTTTAAGGCAATAGAGCAAAATATTTTTGATGAGTTTATGGGTTGGCAACTCCAAGACAATGAAGCTGCACTATTTACTTTGTATGCCTATGCAACATTTAGCATTCCTAAAACATTTGATTGTGTGTTTGACCTATATCAGCCATCCAACTTCATCGTTACACCCATTACTTTACTTCAAGTAGCATTTGAGGCAAAACACCCAATCCAATCTATTGAAGCAGGACACAAACATTTGTGTATATTTAGGTTCGAGTCTCACGTGCCAACCATCATAGATTTCCTACATTTAAATCAACAAAATAATGCCAGTTTACCCAATCCTACACCTTTATTAGGCATTTGTCAACAAGAAGATTTCCCGCACATAAAGAGCAACCTAGAAGAATATTTAGCTCATAGAAAAACTCAATCATCACAATGAAAATATACATTATAACTATTGGTTTGGTATGTAGCCTATGCGCTTGCAGCTATCCTCAACAATTGATATTAGGCAATTGGAAAAGTAGCCAACCTATTGACTCAACAGATAAAAATCTAAGTTATTTTATTATTAGATTCAAAAATCAAAACTTTCATACAAGTACCCGCCCAATGCAAACTATAGGTAATTCGGGAATTTGGTCAATAAAAGACGGACAAGTCATTCTTCGTTATAATGGACACCTGGGAGGCAAATATACAGATAGTTTATCTATTATTCGTCTTGACCAGCATACACTCACATTTAGCAAATACAACAAAACTCGCCAAACCATTGACACCTTCAAGCTGGTAAAAGAAAACTTGAAAAACTTACCGTAGGTTACTCTAATCTCACCAGGTTCCAATAAAGAGAAGTATCATTTCCGCCTTTTATCAAGGAAGTTTCAAAACTCTCCAAGAACAAGGCTTGGGGCTGTGAGCCAAACTTGATTTGAGGTCTGGAGAGTTGCGCCAGTGAATGCATTCAAATATCCCTTACAAATACATTTACTCTTCCAAAGACTTAATAAGCTCGTTTACCTTTTTGAGCTTGGGAGCCACAAATCTTTTGACCGACACTTTGTTTAAAAAGTGGATAATGACTGCAATGATTACACAAACCACCCCTACCTTAACAAGGAGACTAGCCCTGTTGGGTTTGCCCTCGGATAAACCAACCATAAATAAGAAAGTAAAAGATATGAATGGAGCAACATACCAGTACAACACCTTGTCACGTAGTTTCTTGTGCAGCTCCAGATAAGCCTTTGTTTTATGCAGGTAGTCAAGATAATTATCTGTGTACTCTGTGGGTCTTTTCTTTTTAGTTTTATCAATTACCAGCAAAATGTAAATTGCCCATAGTATAATTAGTACAGAGGCTATTTTTGCCAAAATCTGAGGAAATATAAAGGCATAAACAGCAAAAATAGGTATGACCATAATCACCCCCAGGGCTTCTCTGAGGTATAGCCACTTCAACCCTTTATGAAAACGGTCTACATTTGATTGCACCTCCATCATAAAGCGTGATTTCTCGAACTTTACCTGCTCTTGCTGAGGAGATGATTGCCATATTTTTTTTAATTCGTCTTCAATCATGATCTTTCGTTTATGCAGTTTAACAATTTCTTTTTGATTCGCATAATTCTAACCGCTACATGGTTTTCGGTTAACCCTGTAACATCTGCGATCTCTTTATATGCCAGTTCTTCCAGGTAAAGCGTGATCATCCCCTTATCTGCCTCGTTCATCATTTTGATACAACTCCGCAAAAATATCAACCGCTGGCTTTCCTCCTTGGTGATGGGTGGCTCCTCATACCGTGACAGTGTAATACTATCCATATTTACAAAGTGCTTTTTCTTTTTGGTCAGCTTGGTTTGGGTGCTTAGGCAAATGTTCAGGGTGATTCTATACATCCAAGTATCGAGCGAACTTTTGGCCTTAAACGAAGGCATTGCTTTCCAGATATTGATCAAAATTTCCTGAAAAAGGTCTTTCTTATCTTCGTCGTCTCTGGCATATACAGAGCAAATACGAAGTATCTTTTGCTTGTTTCGTTCCACCCCCTCTAAAAAGGTAGTTTCGAGTTCTAAATCCATGTGCATTCTTTTATGTCTACTTATCTTAGTTGGGAGCACATGTCAAATATGACAATTCATCTGTTTTTTTTAAAAAAAACTTTGATGTACAGGGAAAGGGGCTTTTTCAGGAAGGTGGTAGAACCCCACCAGATGAAGTTTTTTAACTTAAGCCTTTAAATAAAAGAAAACTTGTAACTTTCGTTTAAAAGCAAACTCAAAACAGAGAACAACAACCATTCAAACACAATTGATTATGTTTATTGTATCATTGACTTATAAAGTACCTTTAGAACAAGTAGAACCACATTTGGCGGCGCACATTGCTTACCTAGACGAACAATATGCTTTGGGCAATTTTCACGCATCGGGACGTAAGGTACCCCGCACGGGTGGCATTATTTTATCAAAAATGAAAGATAAAGCGGCTTTATTGAAAATACTTGCCGAAGATCCCTTTCAAAAACACCAATTGGTCGATTGCGAAGTAACGGAGTTTGTACCCAGTAAAACCTGTGATGAACTGAATTTTATGCAAGAAGCTTAGGAACGTGATCGCCCCGTAAACGGGATTTCGGGCATAGCCCTCAACAATAACCCCGATAAGAAATCGGGACTTTGAAGCTGTCCGGTTTAGAACATATTAGCTTCGCAGAGCTTGAACTTCGTTCTGCGGTTCTCTTTCCTGACTTTCGTTACCCCGGCAGTTCCGCCGGGACTTATACCTTTGTATTAAATAAAAAAAGTACAATATAACGTTAACAATAAAAGCCTAAATAACAGGTAGTCAACAGATCAATAAACTCTTTTTCTATAAAGGGGACTAAGTACTATCATACGATAGATACAGACTCGTAGATATATGCTACCTGTTTTTCTACTCCGAAATAGAATTAAGTATCTAAGGCATAAATGCGTTTTATAGCCCGCGTTCTAATAAGTAACATTGAGTAAGATAGGCTTCAATAAATGGTATGGTTCCCCCGATAAATCGGGAATTTCAACTTAAATGGTGGATAAATGAAAAAACACTCATACATTCAAATGGGTCTGGGCATGGACATAGCAAAATCGGATTTTAGTGCTTGTATCATGGGTTTTGAGGGTAAAAAGAAATACAAGGTTTTAGCCAGTTCCAAGTTCTCTAATACCCCCTCTGGCTTTGAGAAATATTGGAGCTGGAGTCAAAAACACTTGGGCAAGCATGACTGTGAAGATATAGAATACTTAATGGAGGCTACTGGGGTTTATCATGAAAATTTGGCGTGGTTTCTCTATGACAAATCTGTAAAGGTTGTTGTCGCCTTGCCTAGCCAGGCAAAGGACTTTATGAAGGGCGAAGGGATTCGGAGTAAAACTGATAAAATAGATGCTCAAGGGTTAGCTAAAATGGTTCTAGTCAAAGACTTAAGGGCCTGGCAACCAATATCTTCCTCTATGCAGGCATTACGTTCTCTTACCCGTCACCACGAAACTATACAAAAAGACCTTACTCAAAGTCGGAATCGCTTACATGCGCTTGATTATAGTCATAACCCTGATAAGTTTGTTGCCAAACAACTCAAAGCTCAGATTAAGTTCCTCGAGAAACAACGAGATCAAACACATGATCAAATAGAAGCTACAGTCAAAGAAGATGAAAAGCTGCATGAAAAAATAAAACATTTAACCAGTATTCATGGGGTTGGCTTGCTTACCGCAGCAGTAGTTGTCGCCGAAACTAATGGTTTTGAGCTATTTACAAGTGAAAAGCAGCTTACCAGTTATGCCGGGTACGATATTGTGGAAAACGAATCGGGCACCCGCAAAGGAAAAACAAAGATTTCAAAACAGGGAAATGCTCACATAAGGCGTATTTTATGTATGCCAGCATTTAACGCTATAAATGTTGAGGGTGTTTTTCTGAATTTGTACAACCGGGTTTTTGAGAGAACTAAAGAGAAAATGAAAGGCTACACTGCAGTACAACGGAAGCTCTTGTGTATGATGTACACATTATGGAAAAAAGATGAGGACTTTGATTACAGCATTAATAACAAAACTGTAGAAGAGCAAAATGCCCTCCTACACTAGGTAACTGCTAAAGCAGCTCCTTTTGGGTTAATGCAAATATAACCAGTTGTTGGTATATATTCAAAATCTTAAAATATTTATATTAAATTATTTGTTTTTTAAGATAGTATCTATGAGCTTTTATTGTCCGTAGCACCGTCCCACGGTCTGGCTCAACATCCCACGGATGTTGCCTTGCCCGCAAAGTCGAGTAGATAAGGGGATTTTCACCCCAAATCTCTCACAGAACCGTGCGTGATAGTCTCCCATCACACGGCTCTTGTTATACAAATCATCATAATTTAACTCCTGTATTCCAGTGATAAAATGGTAATGACTTTGTCTTGTCGCTTTTAATCCTCCTCATATTATTAAGTTGTTAAAAACTTGAAAACTGTATAACTGAACCCCTTCGCTCCACTTCCATTACAGAAGCTTCTACACTAATACGAGTTCATCCGCCACCCTCTATCATCTCAGTATTCGCCTTGTAGGATCGCTACTTGTACTTTCCCTTAATGATCATAGAGGGCTTCCCCTGTTCCATAACTAAGCCTAAATAAGAGTCATGCCAACTTAATGACGGTTGCCACATAGACACTTGACAGGGTACGCTCTATGCTTTGTCCCAAACTTTATCGGATAAGTCTGGTTTTGACAACAAGTAGCTGTTCTCGACACTTCTTCATTGGTTCACTTGCGTTCATCTCTCTTATTCACACCTGACTCCGTACCAGCGGAGCCTTTTCTCTAGCCGTTCAATACCAAAACATTACTGTCATAGCACCGTAGAGTGGTTTAAAGGCTATTCCTGTAAATCGCCTTTGGTGGGTCTACCACCATCTTAGTTATAGCATACAAAGCTTGTTGTGCTTTGTTTCAGGGCACACCCGATAGCTGCAGCTTTGCTGCGCTGAGCTCTGCCAAAGGCTAAAAGTGCCTCAGTCAGCCTTGAGTTTATGCCCTCAATCTCGACACTTATTTTGAACAGGTTCCTTAGTACTAAAAAACCATATACTGGCTTAAGTTTTTTCAACTTAAGCCTTTGAAAGGCAAGTTGCTCCAAATCAAGTGCAGTATATAACCCTGAGCCTTTCACCGAATAATCCCAAAACAAACTTTTCAACATCACAAGGCGCAAGCTTACAACCCTCAATTATTTCCGGAATTATTCCACAGAAAGTTTACACAAGTAAAAGGCAAAGAGCAAACTTTGAGAACCTTTAAAAAGTTTGCCCTGATTTGAGGCATGAACTGTTTAAGTATATGATATTAGGGGTAGTCAAACCACCTAAGCTATAACTGACCACTTCCATTAAAGTACCACCCTACCTCAATTAAATACTATTAAACCCCTTCAGTATTGCTTTTGTAGGGTGACAGACATTAAACTGTATAGTCCTTGTATGGTGCTCTTAATAGTTTTTTGCCAGCCCCTCCCCTTCCTTTGCAACATCAAAAAAAATAATTAACCAAAACATAATTACCAATGATTACTTATAACAAACCTATTCAGTTTTTAGTGCTGGTCTTGTCTTTCATTGTTTTAGTTACCTCGTGTAATAAAAAAGAAAGCATTGCTCCGGCAAACAATCAGTCGACACCTGTTACCTCCAAGGTTAACTTAAACACTTTGGCAAACAAGATGTCGCAAGACCGAGATTTTAAAGCGTATATGCACACTTTAGCCAAGTTTTATATACTACAAGGCGAAACTATAGAAAAGCGCTATAATGGTGATGTAAATGCGTATGAAAAAGCCATACGTGTCGCACATAGTGCACAAGCCCAGCAAGGTTGGACAGAGGCAGGGATAGCTACGCTGAGCGCCAAAATGGGGCTTGACACTAAGTTTTTAACTTCGTTTGTACAAAAACAACAGGCAGTGATGAAAAAGTACCCGGAGCTAAGCCAGCTACGCCAGGCAGACCAAAAAACTGTAGCTCAAAAAAGTATTCAACTGATGACCAACGACCCGGCAATGAGAACCGCCGCCAACTGTGGCGATGCTTGCTACAACGACGCAATCGCTTGCCTTTGGGTAGCAGCTGGTACCGCAGGCACTGTATTTATAGGCTGTGTGGCTACCTGCATTCCTTGTGCCATAGGTTGCGCCATTGGAGCAGGCCTGGTAGACATTGCAGCAGTAACCGCGTGTGTATACCGCTACAAAGCTTGTTTGGCTCGCTGTTAACTGTTTGTAAAAACCAACCCCCAATGAGCGTTAGTTCATTGGGGCTTTTTGGGTTGACCAACTCTATACTGGCTTGGTTACAACTGCTGTACAAACTGGCTTAAGTCTTCTGTTTTGGTCAAACCCATCTTCTTTTTGAGGCGGTACTTTGCCACTTGTACACTTCTAAACTCTACGTGTAAAATACGCGCAATCTCTTTGTTAGTAAGTCCAATTCTTATATAAGCACATAGCCTTAAGTCGTGTTGTGACAAGTGGGAAAATCGTTGCTGCAAAATACCAAAAAAATTGGGGTGTACCTGGTTAAAATGTATCTTCAAATGCTCCCACTCTTCTTCCAGGTGGTTGTTTTCTTGAATAATCTTTTTAATAGATTGAATATTACTGCTCAGTTTTGGGGGCACCTGATGCTGAAAAGCACTCAATTCGCCCTGGATGTTGGTCAACACCTCGTTTTTGTGGTGCATCAATAAAGTAGAAGTCGCAAGTTCACGGTTTTTGTACTCCAGGTCTAGTTTCAACCGTTTATTTTCTTCCTGCTTTAGCTTTTGCTCTATCTCCATGCGTTGCCCTTCGGCCTTATGGCGGGCATTTTCCTGCGTCAAAGCCAGGCTTTTCTGCTGCAGTATTTTATGCCGCAATTGGTATCGATTATACAACAACACCACTACTAACACCGCCAACAAAAGCCCCACTACTGCTATATTGCGTAGCTTTCGCTGAAAAGTAGTTTTTTGTCGCTGCAGGTTGGTTTCTTTTTTCAACAAAGCAATGGCTTTTTGTTTTTGCTCTTCCTTATAGTGTTGCTCCAGTTTGGCTATGCTTTCCGATTTTTCATTGTTAAATATACTGTCGTCCGCCTTTTTATGCATTGCCTGATAATAATATGCCTGCCTAAAATTGTTTAGGGCGGCATAGTTGCGTGCCAACAACTGATAGGTAGCACTGGTTTCAAACAACGATGACGCCTGTTGCACCTTGACTTCGCTTTGCTTTAGGTATTTTTCGGCTTGATCATACGCCTGCTTTAGGTAGTATACTTCACCTATGTTTCTCAACATAACCCCAGTAGCCAGCACATCGCCTCGTTTTTGGGTATAATCGAGCGATTTCTTAAAGTAAGTAATCGCCAAATCGTATTGCAACGATTTCCGGTATAAGTCGGCTATATTATGGTACAAAATAACCAACCTGCCATTGTCTTTAGTCTTTTGTTTAATGCGTAAAGCTTTGGTGTAATAGCCAATCGCCAGATCGTACTTTTTAAGACAAGTATTGGCTATAGCCAAATTGTTGTAGGCTCCCGCAAGCAAATGGCTATTATTGCTGTTAGCTACCACCTGTAGGGCTTCATGGGCAAGTTGTTCTACCCGGTCAAACTGCCCCAAATCGGTATAAGCAGTTGACTTTACCATCAATCCTTCGTACTCCAAAGCAACCATTTGGTAGTGCTGGGCAGTTTTCAGGGCTTTGGCTAAATACTCAAAAGCAGAATCATAGTTTTTTTGCAAACGATGAAACTCTCCAATGCGAATGTTGGTATAACAAATTCTTTCAGGGTCGTTGAGTTGTTGGGCAAGCTTCAATGCTTTATGATAAAGGGTGCGTGCTTTGTGCTGTTTGTTTTTTTCTATCAGTACCGAGGCAATACCATTCAAACAATCAATATGTGCTGCTACCAGTTGGTGCTTTTGAGCCGTTGCCTCTCCCTTTTTAAACTGCTGCCAGGCTTTGTCAAAACTGCGATAACTCAGGTGTAGCTTGCCCTGTAGTACGTGCCCCTGAGCAACGCCCGCTATATCGTGGGCTTTAGTGGCAAGGGCTCCCCCTTTTTGGTAATACTGAATGGCTTTTTTGTATTCAAATTTATGGAGTTCACCCAATTGATAAAGTAGTTTTACTTTCTGGGGTACAGAGGAGGCTTGTCGCAGTTGAGCGGTAAGCTGTTCTATTTGTCGTTGGATTTTAGAATAGGACTTTGCCTGGGCAGTGGCTAATACCAAACAATATAACACTGTCACAAACAAACATAGGCATACTTTTTTGGTGTCTGCTATACAACAGACCCAAGCAATGGGCAGGACTTTCATTTTTTATATTACTTCTGTGGTTAGTTCAAGAATCATTTCCCCCAAAACCACACCTATGATCAGGTAAGGCATATTACAGGCTCTTGAATTATCTATAATTAATCCGGCAAATCTAAACAAATTCAAGGAATGAAATCAACCCAGCGAAGTAAATTAGAAAAGTTGTCAATACTTTGTATATCTTTTTTAAGTTTGTACCACATCTATGCCGCTGTATGCAACCAAAGCACAGACATGACAACAATAAGGGAGTAACCAAAAAATACACGCTTTATTTTTTTGGTTACTCCCAACATCACCTGGTGGTGCCACCAAAATGCCCCGGTTTATAAAAACCTTTATTGGCGAACAGGCGCTTTTGGGAAAGTTTTTGCGGGTTCAAACCGGTCGCTCAGGTAGGTTTGCCAGGGCACTATAGTTTTACCTATTTTCACGGTATCTTTAGGCAATATTTGAAAAGGCTCGTTGCCTATTTTGTTGCCGTTAACGAAAGTGCCATTGGTAGAGTTAAAATCTTGCACATAATACTCTTGTTTGTCGGTAAGGGTAAACGATGCATGCTTACCCGACACCTTATCATCAAACAAAATAATGTTATTGTCTGGCGCTCTGCCAACTGTTACTATTTTCATTGAATGTTTATTTTACAGAATTCTTCTTATAATCATATTTTTAAGGATTATTTATATTCACTCCATTATAAATCTCTGAAAGTATACATAATCCCCTTCAATTGAGTGCAATATCCTCAAAAAGTACTACAAAAAATAAAGAAATAGGTAACTATTTTAGGCAGGACAAGTTCGTTTTATAAGTATAAATACTCATAAATAGTTTTTTATTCCAAAACAGCGCAAAATACCCAAATAAAGCATAAGAAAACGTTATTTATTTGTTAAAACATCTATGGGTAAACCGAAGATTTAGCTCCAATTTCTTTGTTTTCTCATAAAAAAAATTAACTTGCGAATGCTTATTGCAAGGTATATCACACTTTTTAACTTTTAAAACTGATTATAATGAAAAGAAGTTTAAGAAACTTTGGAAATATTCAAGACCAATTATCTAACTACGACTTGAGAGACATTAAAGGAGGATTTAACCCCAAAAAGAACCCATTCGGCCCAGCAAGCTTCGGTCCTATGTTTATGTTTGGCTTTCCGCCTAAAGACGATGACGACACTGGTCGCGCAGACGTAGACGATGAAATTAACACTACTATGTAATGTTGATTTAGTAATAAAACAGAAAGGGGCTGTTGATATTGTAAAACTTTTTGAACGATAAATATTACAGCTCTATATAAACAAAGCATTCACCCAAACCCCTGCTAAACCCTAAAAACTTGTCTGAGTGTATTGTTGAGTGTATCACTCCTCACCTCTCGCTTAGACAAGTTTTATTTTTGCCCTTCTCTCCCCCTACTGCCTCTTACTTTATTACCTCCACTGCTTGCTTTTCTGCCCCAAAAACTCCATTTTTAAGTACTCTAACATTCCTCATTCAAACGTTGAACTTTATGGCAGGAAAAATCAGCGATAAACTATTTGCCAGGCTGTTGCTATTATTTATTTTCGTAGCCTGCTTGTTTGTAAGTTTCAAAACCACCAAACGCCGCAAAGTAGCCGATGTTCAGCTACCTATAGACTCTCTTAGCAAAACCAAACCATTGGTAACTCCCTCATTTCCTGTGAAGAAGAAGGTAGGCATCTACAGTTTAAAAATGTCGGTTTACCCTCATATGACCCATGTCAACGGTGATTTCATATACTTAATGGCTGAAATGTACGACAGTGAAGACCGTCGCATCAATGAGTTTGAAAACGAATATTGGTGGGAAACAGGACACGACTCTGACGGTACCTGGACAGAAAAAGAAGAATCGGAATCGTGGATGTTTAAAAACCGTCAAAAAAACGATTCACTTTACCTGGAAATTTACGGCGAAAAATCACTCAGTAAAAGCCTCTACTACCACCCAAAAAGTGTAAGAATACAAGTATGGGAAGATCCCCAGGCTGCCGTAGCGAAATATTTTTTGGTGATAGGCATCGTGTTTTTGGTATTGTTTATCATTTTTCTTTTTACTTAAAAAGCCTCCAGGCTTTACTTCAAACACAGCCCTGATACAATGGTTGGTATAACAGTAGTAAGAGTATGTTTAAAAACCTTCACGCTAACAATTTAAACATACTCTAAGTCTGGAAACTTTCTTATCATGAGAAGCTTTAAATAACACCTTTGGTTAAACCTGATGGGCCCCTCTTATTCTCCTGTCCAAGCAGGCGTGCGTTTTTCGGCAAAAGCCTTAAGTCCTTCTTGAGCATCCTTGGTCATGATGGTTTGCCCCAACATGTTGGCCAGATAAGCCTGTTGTTCACTCTCACTGATATTTCTCATTTCGTCAAACGCCTTAAGACCCAAGCGTACCGCTGAAGGCGAGTTAGCAAAAATCTCTTGCACCAAGGCATCTACAGCTTCGTCGAGCTTGTCAGGTGCTGCCAATTGAGTAACCAAGCCTGCTTCCAGGGCTTCTTGAGCACTCAAACTTTTAGCCCTGATACAAAAATCAAGTACTTGGCGCGCAGGCATAAACTTCATCAAGCTTGCCATTACCTGAAAAGGAAACAACCCACGTTTTACTTCGGGTAAGGTAAAAGTAGCCGCTTCGGTAGACACCACATAAGTACACCCTCCAATGAGCAAAAAGCCTCCGGCGTATACTGGAGCGTGTACTTTAGCTATTACAGGTTTATGAATTTTGGTAAATAACTCTGCCATCACTATAGGGGTATCAGGCGTAGGAACAGTGCTATCGTTGGCTTCTTCTTTGCCTCGCATAGCCTTGAGGTCGGCTCCGGCACACCATACCTTCCCATTGGCAGCAAACACTACCGCCCAAATATGCGCATGGTGGTGAGCATAGCTCATGGCATAGGCATACTCACGTATCATAGTGGGGCTCATCGCATTGCGTGCCTTGGGGCGATTCAATGTAATAGTCAATAAATGGTCTTTTTCTTCTACTGTAATGTAAGCAAAAGTTTGTTCTTGTAGGTTGGCAGTTTGTTCTTTGGTATAATTCATTGTTCTAATTTTTGTTATTTTGGTTTATCTAGTACACCAGCTCCTAAATTTGTAAAGTCTATTTTGTGTTTTTTGCCCCCTGATTTCACTTCAAAAATATCACGTAGCTTTGGCTATGCTCAATTTTTAAAATTCATCAGAAAACAAAACACACTTAAATACTCTATTTACCTATTTAAGAGCAAGTGTACTAGGTTGGTAGCCTTTGCAGGCATGGACTTGGATACTGATGTAATCAATCGGTGCCGTAAGTCTTCACCTGTTTGGCCACCCTGAGCTCACAGGCTTGGTTTATAAGCAACTATCAATTGTATAACACAATTATTTTCAAACACCTGTAACTCCAATAATTGAGCGTCAATTGTATACAGTTTTTCTTAATTTTTCGAAAAGTAAAAAACTACAAGTTAAAAAGCTATCTATTAAAAATACTTAACAGATACTGCTTTGAACAACTCTTTGGTGTAGTAAATGTCTTGGTTTTTGATCGTAATGGCTACCTTGCCCACATCTGCTATGTTTTTGAGTGGGTTGCCACTGATCAAGATAATGTCAGCGGCCTTGCCTTTGGCTATAGTGCCATATTTGGTGGCTCGCCCTGCCACCTTTGCCGAGGTAATGGTGGCCATTTTGAGTACCTCTGCTGCCGGAATACCCGCTTTCACATAATTTTCAAGTTCACGATGCAAAGTAAAACCCACAAAACTATCGGTACCCGGCACTACCGTAATGTTATTTTGGTGCATTACTTTTACCATTTTGAGCATGTTGGCAAAAGATTTTTCGTAATTAGCTCCCTGACCTTCGGGTACTTCAAGCGATGATCCAGCCTGCATAGAGCGTTGTATGTTCAAAGGCAAACGTTTGGCTACTCTTTTCATCGAAGGTCGAAACTCACCCTTGGTACCTACAAACATATTTTCAAATATAGTAACTGTAGGGTCAATCACTACATTTTTTTGCTTAAGCAATTGTACAAATGCCTTGAACTGGGGCGAGTCAAAATCAAATTGATGTCCGCGTTGTGCCACCGCGCTAAACCTTACAGGGGTGCGGGTATCCAGTTTTTTGCCATAAAAGTTTAAAAACAACATATTGGCATGCTGTATTTCATTATAGCCCGCTTTTACCGCTTCTTCGGCAAGCATAAACGATGGAATGTGTCCACTTACCCTCATTTTGAGGCGATGGGCTTCTTCGGCCAGTGGCTTTACCCATGCGGGTTTCAAAGAGCTATACAACTTAATTTGCTGATATCCTTTACTGGCATACGCCTGCACCGCTGCAACGCCTTCTTTTACATTGTGAACTTTGCTACCTATGGGGCCTGCATATTTGCCTGCTCCATCTATAAAGCCAGCCATTGCCTGAATGCGTGGTCCCAGCACTGTACCAGCCTCTATAGCCTTTTTGCGGGCAAGCAATGCCTCGCTGTTGCCCATGTCGCGTACATTGGTTACCCCACAAGCAAGGTGTAGCAATCCGTCGGTTTCGCTGGTGTAGTGCACGTGCATGTCCCACAAACCCGGCATAGCAAACTTCCCTCTGGCATTGATCTTTTGGTAGCCTTCGGGTGCCTTCAGTTTTTTGCCGTAAGCTACTTGTTGAATCTTACTTTTGGCTATTAAAATACTACTTTTGGGGTACAGTTTACCAGCCACTGGGTCAAACACCTGAGCATTGGTAATAAGCAACCCTTTGGAGATTTTATGGCGTAGTTGAGAGGCCAACTCTTTGTAATAACTATCACGGTACATTTTTGTGATCTTGTGCAATTCTTTGGTAAAACCCTCATAGCCCAGCTTTACCATAGAAAACCACTCGCCCGGAGCAGCAAAAAACTCATTATTCTTGTTCAGCCATATATATTTAGGTGCCAACCCCAATCCACTTATTCTCACCAGCTTTACTTTTCTGCCATCGCGTAAAATATGATTTTGCAACACCTTAAGGGTAGAGCTGCCACTGGGCAAGTGCTGAATGATGCGTTTAGGGTTGTTAAAATAAGCCTGGTATGAGGTACCCAACGAAATATTGAGGGCTACATATTGTGCTTTTCTGCGCACCCCTTCTTTGCCCTTTTCTACATTGTTTTCCCAAAAAGCCTCTTCCCGTTTAAAACCATACCTTTCATATACTGGCTTTTTATAATAATCTACCCCTCGTGCATCTATCATGGTAATGTAACCATCTTTGTCATAACTATAAGTACCTACCGTGCTATCGCCTCGCCCCCGGTCGTTGAACTGAAACCATTCGGAGAAGGTACCATCTACATTTTTCCATTTTTTCAAAAAGCCCACTTGTTTTGTGCCCATCGTTACCGACCACCGGGTAGTGTCAGGTTTTTGGGCATGGCTTACGCCAAAAACCCACCACAAAGTAAATAGCAGGAATAGTGTTTTTTGCATAATTTTATATTTTGTGTAATCAATTTGGATGCATAAAAAACACGAATATAGGCATTATGCCCAAACGAAGGTTAAATACAAGGCAAGAATTCAAAAAAGGCGGGTAATCGAAAGTAAAAAGCATAAAAAAACGAGTGACAGCATTGGTTCCATCACTCGTTTTTTATTTTGTCTTGTTTTATTTTTGCTAAAGCGCTACCTCAGCATAAGAGCCACTCACATTGCCCGAAGTATGTGGGTCTATAGGGTTCTCCTGAATGTTGACCTCTTCGAGGTTAGGCAATTCGCTCAAAATACTTATATCTTTTACCTTATTTGAGTACAAATTAAGCTGTTTTAAACGCTTCAGGTTTTTGAGCGGAGTCAAGTCAGTAATTTGGTTATTACTCAAATCCAGTTTTTCCAGGTTGGTCAAAAACTGAAGGTCACTGATTTGGGTCAAACCTTTGGCGCTTAAGTCCAAATGGTTTTGGTACAAGAACTGGTCTAACTGATCAACATCTACTTGAATATCGTTGATTTGCAACAAACCCAAACTCTTGAAAGTGCGCAATACTTGTACGTCGTGGGCATCTATCTTGAGCAATGCCGCGTGTTTGATTTTTTCGAGCTCGGCAGGTTTTATATTCACAAAATCCTTGCTCTTGCCCGAATCATAGGTTTTATAACGTCCAAATAATGATTTAGCTTTCTCAAAAAACATTTCTTCACGTAACTGTTCTCCTTGTTCCAGATCGCTCAAGTCGAGCTGCTTGGCAAACTGGAGGTTGTAAAAAGCCTCGGTTACCAAGAAGTACTCCAGGATAGATTTGTGGGCAAAAGTACACTGGTGCAACGTGTTCATGTGCAACAATGCCCTTGTTTTGAGCTCAAGCGTGCCCAAATCTACATTGTTTTGCTCGGCCAGTACTTTTAGTTCATCATCAGTGATCACAAAGCCACCTCTGCGCTTGCGGTGTGTGTACATATCAATGGCCACCTCACGCGAAAATTTGTACAAGTCGCGGCGATACTTTTCTTTGTTCGTTCCCCGGCGTTGTACTTCACGTTCTATCCATTTGGCAATCAGTTCGGTATAAATCTGATAAGTAGAGCTGTAGTTGTCCCGGCTTTTGATGAGGTCGTCGATATAGCGCAACAGCATAGGGCGCACCATCAGGTTGGGCGAATGCAACACTATTTTTTCGGCTTTTTTGCGCTTCAGAATGTTCAAAAACGAGTAGTTCTTCTTAAGGTATGTTTTGATGTCTTCTTCGTTGAAAGGAGACAAATAAAGCTTTCGAAACTGGTAAGTATTTTCTTTGTATTTAAACTTTAACAAGCCGGTTTCTCCTGACTCTTCTTCTTCGCGCGGAAAAAACTGGGTACGACAGGTAAAAACCACTTCTTTAAAATCAGCCACTTTTTGCAGAATGTAGTGCAGCCTTTTTTGATGAGCCTTGATAGCGTCACTGTCTTCGTCAAATGCGTCTAATAATAAAATGGTATTGGGGCGTTCTGCTTTTGGAATTTTCTCTACCTGCTCCATTGCATTAGGAAAACTCAACGGAAAAATTTTGATTTGATAATCGGTATCTGCCAGCTTTTCGGCGTATTTGGTGTACAAGTTTAACATAAAGGTTGTTTTACCCATTCCAGCCTCTGCCAAAATGATGTAAAACTTATCTCGATACATTGAGTCTTTGATGTTGCGATTGATAAAAAACGGAATCAATAACTGTCGTGTAACAAAGGCAAACTGATTGTCAGGGTTGTTCTCTAAGGTGGGGGCTATATTCTGACAGTGCGTAGGAACATAGTATTTGAGTGCGCGCTTTATTTCGTATTTTGTGTAGTAAGCGTACAGCCCATTTTTTGTTTCTTGTAGGCTCATTGTTTCTAAAGCTTATAGGGTTAGGCAAATTAACAATCATACAAGCTCCACGCATTATTTTTTGTACGATTAGAAATCAATAAAATTATTTGGGTTTTTAAAACACCAAAAACCGCCTTTATTGATTCAATTTGCTCATTTAAAATAATATACTACTGGGAAGAACAAAAATTGAGCAGAAAATGCTATAACAACAAAAATAGCGAAATGTATACGCAAAAAAAAGCAAATTGATTAAACAATATCAAGATTTTCGCGCATACACCCCTATTTTCTGGTATGCTTTATAGTAGCCCAACCCTATACTGTGGCCTTGAGCTGTTGGTCAAGAATAGCAATGCCTTCATCGAACGAGCGCGGCGCATAATTGAGTTGTTGGATTGCTTTATCAAGAATAAACCCGGTTTTTGGTGGTCTTTTGGCAGGTTGCGAAAACCGTGAAGCATCGGTTTTTACAATTAATGACGCATCGAGGTTAAAGTATTTTGCGGTTTTAATCGCCATTTCGTAGGGCGTCAGAAAATCTTTGCCCGATATGTTAAAAATACCACTAATTTTCTTGTCGGCCATCAAGAAGCACCCCATAGCAAGGTCTTCGGCAAGAGTAGGTGTGCGCCATTGGTCGTTTACTACATGAATGGTTTTGCCCTCTTCAAGCGATTTTTTCACCCACAAAATGATGTTCGAGCGGCTCATAGCCTCGGTTATGCCATACACCAGCACGGTACGGGCAATGCTCCACTGTATATTGCTTGCCAGCAAAGCCTGTTCAGCGGCTAGTTTGCTTTCGCCATAATAACTTACCGGGTTGGCGGTGGCTTCTTCATGGTAAGGACCAGCTGCCCCATCGAATATAAAGTCAGTAGACAAATGAACCAAGAAAGGCGCCTTTCCTGCTTGCTTTAGCTGTTGGCAAGCCTCTATCAAATACTCTACACTGTTTACATTGAGCTGCCAGCACAAGTCACGTTGAGTCTCACAGTCATCAACCTGGGTCATGGCAGCAGTGTGTATCACAGCATCTGGTTTAAACTCGGTCAGGGTTGCGATCACCTCTTCACGATTGGTAATGTCCATGGACTGGTAACGCAGATTGGCATTGGTGATAGAGCAACGATTGTTGCCACGCGAAGTAGCCAGTACTTCTACGGTGGTATTATAAGGCGACGTAATGAGTAATTGCTGGAGCTTTTGACCCAATAAACCGTTGGAACCAGTAATGAGTATTTTTTGCATTTTTAAAATGTTTTTGAGAATAGCAAATCAGGTACAAAGCTACCAATAAGTACTCTAAATACAACTTTTATCGTTGGCAGAAGTCACTTGTGTATTTTGTTTGCTTCATTTTTTCAGACTTTAGCCGTAGCTTTGTAATTACATTTGATTTTGACCTTCATGAAAAAACTCATTAGCTGGATCATTAGACGAGTTCCAAGAAAGTATTTACAAATTATAAGCCCGCTGGCGCTCAAAGTTTTGGCCATATTTTACCGGGGAGATAAGGTACACTGCCCAGTATGCAGCAAAAATTTCAAGAAGTTTCTGCCTTATGGCAGGGGTGAGTCGGCACGAAACAATGCCTTGTGCCCCAATTGCTTATCGCTGGAGCGGCACCGCCTGATGCATTTGTACTTAAAAGAAAAAACCAACTTTTTTAAAGATCAACTCAAGGTATTGCACATTGCTCCTGAAGCTTGCTTTATCAAACGGTTTGACAAAATGCCTAACCTCGACTATATCACGGCTGACTTAGAGTCGCCGCTTGCCAAGGTAAAAATGGATGTACATGACATTCCTTTTGACGCAAGTACTTTTGACGTGGCTTTTTGCAACCACGTAATGGAACACGTAGACGATGACATCAAGGCAATGAGTGAGATTCACCGTGTACTAAAGCCCGGTGGTTGGGCTATTATTCAAGTGCCTTTTATCGCAGAAGGGCTAGAGCTTACTTACGAAGATGCTAACATTATCAGTCCATCGGAGCGTTTCAAGGCTTTTGGACAAGAAGACCACGTGCGCATGTATGGTACCGACTATGGCATACGCTTGCAACAGGGTGGTTTTGAAGTAATAGAAGATGACTATGTGATGCATCTGGACAAGGCATTGGTAGAAAAGTATTCGTTGCCTTCTAAAGAAATTGTGTATTTGTGTAAAAAGGTTTAATTTTTTATTTTTGCTAAGCACTTTCTATATAGCAAGTAGCCACAAGCCTTGAATGCCAATACATATTGGTATAATTAACGATAATAAAAATAAGGCTAACTCACTCATCATAAGCTAACAATAGCTACTTGTTAGCCGTATTTAATGCTGTATTAGTACTTATTTGCTTTATCTATTACAATCATCTTACAATCTCACAATTTAGGAACAAGTATATGAGGTTAGTTGCCAAAAAAATAAACGAACTAGTGACCGAAAATTATGTATACGCTGCCGTATTACACTATTTTGGCATTGAGTTCTACAATTACTCAAACGATACGCTTGCTCAGGTTTGTAAGGCGAGAAATCTCAACGTAGAAAAGGTAGTGAGTAGCCTTGAGGCTATCCATCACCAGCCTAAAGAACTTCCTCTCAATACTTACCCGGCAGACTTGGTGATTGAGTACTTGCGTCACGCCCATTATGTGTTTATCAACGAAAAGTTGCCTTATATGGCGTCGTTGATTGAAAACCTTGACCCTCAAAAAATAGGAAACGCTCATACTATTCGCGATCTTCAATTACTCTTTCCTTTATTTACCGAAGATTTCATTCATCATATCCACGAAGAAGAAGATACTTTTTTCCGATATGTTATGCTATTGATGGGTGCCTCTCAGGGGCATTACAACGCCAGCAAGTTGCATTATGAAATGGAGAAAAATCAAGTGCATTTGCTTGCCATTGAGCACGACACCCACGACGACGAAATGAAGGGCATCAGAGATATTACCAATAACTACTACCTTGACCAAAACGCCCATTTACACTTGAGGGTGCTTTTTATGGAGCTACAGGCTTTGGAAAAGGACTTGCAGGTACATGCCAAAATAGAAAATCAAATTTTGTTTCCCAAGGCATTACAGCTGGAGCTAAAGGTAAAACAAATGCTTAAAAAACGCCATCACTATAACTAAACCCTTGATTTTATGCCCTCCAGGGTTATATAAATGAAATTAACTATTGAATCGCGCGCTAATCAGTAGAGATTTGTCTAATTTTGCCTAATGACTAGGTTTATACCTGATAAGTAGCAGCAAGTAATGAGCTATAAGCCCTTAGATACCGATGTATATCGGTGCTACAAGTAAGAGCCACTTGCTCATCATAAGGTAGTTACACCTACTCATTAGGTATATTTAATGCTACCTTGGTACTTACTATAAAAAAACAATACCAATCATTATGAAGCATAGCTGATTTTATATGATTGGTTCAAACCTGCTTGTAGCTCATTACCTACAGTTGTTTATGTCTAAATTAAGCAGCAACAAGCTATAAGCAATCAGATATAGTTAGTTTATAATACGACAATTATGTCTATTTATTAAATGTATTTAATTCTGCATTAGTACTTAAATTATTGATATGCCGCGTATTGTTGCCATTGACTATGGAACCAAAAGAGTGGGATTGGCGGTGACTGATCCACTCAAAATTATTGCTACTGCCTTAGACACTGTCCACTCAAAAGATGTCATCCAGTTTTTGAAAGACTACCACGAGCAAGAAGGCATTGAGTTGTTTGTAGTAGGCATGCCCAAGCGATTGGACGGCACCGAAAGCCACGCTACCAAACACGTAGAAGCTTTTCTTAATTTACTCAAGAAAAATTTCCCGGACACGGACATAGAAACCCACGACGAACGGTTCACTTCTAAAATAGCCCTCAATGCAATGATTGCTGGGGGTACTACGAAGAAGTATCGCCGCGAAAAGGGCAACATAGACAAGGTGAGTGCGGTAGTAATATTGCAGTCTTACCTGGAGAAAATGCAGCTGTGATAGTTTAAATGGTTTGATGGTTCGCAAAGCGGGGCTTTTACAATTTTCAATTAAGAATTAGGAGTGTACGTGGGTCCAACTGATCATCAGTGAATTATGTCAGGAAAATAAACTTTGTCAATAAGATTTTCCACTCAAAAAGCATTTAATTCACGCTTGTTTACTCTTCATAAGGGCAAACACCCCGATAAATCCCGGACTTTCATTGTATTACAGCAAGGGGGTTAGACATACATCAGCATCTAAGGATTTGCCCTGTGGGGGCTATGGACTAAAGCACCCTCATAACTTTCGGTCAAACAAGAGCCAAGCAAACCACAAAAACTATTGACTATGGACTACTAATCTATCGACTAAAGTATAAGTAATAATAAAAATTTTGATATAAGATGATTTATCCGATTGTGGCTTACGGTGACCCCGTATTGAAAAAAAAAGCCGAGGAAATAGCACCAGGTACTGATGTGAGTGAACTGGTAGAAAATATGTTTGAAACCATGTATGAGGCGCATGGCGTGGGGCTGGCAGCTCCGCAAATAGGCAAAAGCCTGCGTTTGTTTGTGATTGACCCTGAGCCAATGGATGAGGCGCTACAAAACATGAAGATGACTTTTATTAACCCGGTGATACTGGAAGAAGAAGGTACCGAATGGGTATTTGAAGAAGGTTGTTTGAGTATTCCTGACATAAGAGAGAATGTAAGTCGACAGCCTAAAATTCGTATCAAATACTTTGACCTCAACTGGAAAGAACACGAAGCAGAGTATGATGGTATGGCGGCAAGGGTGATTCAGCACGAATACGACCATATAGAAGGGGTATTGTTTACCGATTACCTTTCGGGCTTTAAGAAACGTTTGCTCAAGTCGCGCCTTACCAAAATAAGCAAGGGTGATGTACGGGTTGATTATAGGATGCGTTTTCCTGCGGCAAAAAAATAAATGTGCTGTATCATAAAGAATTGACCAACCGTGGGTGTTACCAACATCTGCGGTTTTTTTTTGCCGATAGCTTCACAGCTTATCAATATACGTCGGCATTCTGCACTGCCATTGTTATACAATTTTAGCATCCCTGCACCAGCTTTTTGATCTCCTACCAATGTGCAGTGGTGAAAGCACTTACTTGATGAAAAAAAATATCAAGAAATGATTTTATTATAATTGACTGATTCTCACAATTGAGCAAATTGAATGTGCGCTCAGGTCGGTTGTAAATGATGGACTAAATGCGGCAGGCTATTGATTATTTGAATAAAATAATTCTATCTTTGCTGCATTATTTTTAACGAGTCTAAATAAGGATAGCACAATGCAATTGATTAAAGTATTACCCCTGCTGGTATTTGTAATGTTACTCAATGCCTGCAAAAAAAAGGAAGAAACTACTCCCCCTACCCCTGACGCTACTCAGGTGGCTGAGGTATTGGAAACTTATGCCAAAATAGCTCACCAGAGCTATAGTGATAGCTACGACAAGGTGGTAGCACTCAAAACAAGCATTGACGCTTTTGTAGCCAACCCCGACCAAGCCAAGTTTGACGCTGCCAAGCAAGCCTGGAAAGACGCCCGCGAACCTTATGGGCAAACCGAGGTTTTTCGTTTTTACGAAGGGCCTATCGATAACTCTGCTACTGGTCCGGAGGGGGCGATCAATGCCTGGCCATTGGACGAAAACTTTATAGATTATGTAGCCGGCAATGCCACGGCTGGTATCATCAATGATTTAACCCAAACCATTGATGCTGCTACATTGAGAGGCAACAACGAAAAAGGGGGTGAAAAAAATATCAGCATTGGCTACCACGCCATTGAGTTTTTGTTGTGGGGACAAGATACCAACCCTGGCGGCGACTACAGCAACGCCGGCCAACGTGCTTTTACTGATTATACTACGGCTACCAATGCCGACCGACGCAAAACATATTTGCACGTAACGATTGATTTATTGCTCGAGGACTTAAAAACAGTGAGAGATGCCTGGGCAGAGGGTGCCAGTTACCGCACTAGTTTTGTAGCAGATGGCAACAAGTCGATAGTAAGAATTTTGACCGGAATGGGTAGCTTGTCTGAAGCAGAACTTGCCGGAGAGCGTATGAAGGTAGCTTTGTTTAACCACGACCAGGAAGACGAACACTCTTGCTTTAGCGATAATACTCACCGTGATATAGTAACCAATGCCCAGGGAATTTATAATGTATACTGGGGTACTTATGGCAGTGTTACGGGCAAGGGCATTGCCTCCTTGGTAGAAGTAGTCGACAAAGAACTGTATGCCCAGATAAAAACCGAACTGGAAGCTACCAAAGCAGCTACACTGGCTATTCAGGCGCCCTTCGACAAGGAGATAAGCCAAGGCAATACAGCTGGAAACCAACGCGTAGAGGTGGCGATCACGGCTCTGAGAGCCCAAACCCGTTCTATTGAGTCGATTGCTCAAAAGCTCAACTTAGGTAACCTTACGCTGGAAACGTCTGACGCTTTGAAATAAGGTTATAAAGCAACAAGTAATGGTACCTGCCAGGTTTCAACACCCTGGCAGGTATAAGCCTGTCGTTTTTTTGTTTGATAGCAAAAGCCCAATAACTACTTTTGTTTGTTGCTAATTGCTGGCTACGCTTTTGATTTCAATAACTGCCAATTCCCTACCAATGACACATATAAGATTCCTTACGCTTTTTCTTAGTTTACTGGCTTACTGTAGCGTAGTTTTTATCAGTTGCCAGTCAGAAACAGAAATGTTGATGCCCGAAGAAAACGAAGAACTTTCGGGAGGCGAAACTACGGTTTTTGCCAGCAGCGCCAAGGCTTTTGACAAGTCGGTGCGTAACCTCAGCAATGAAAATTTTGATCATTTTTTTGTAGGCAACTCCTTTTTCCGCAACCCTTGGGTATCGGCGCCTGCCTCTACTACCGCCCGCGATGGCTTAGGGCCTTTATTCAATGCAGTGTCGTGTGCAGGGTGCCACGTAAACGACGGACGAGGTACACCGCCTGCTCCGGGTGGGGTGTTTGAGTCTATGCTTATCAGGTTGAGCATTCCGGGGCAAACCGAACACGGAGGACCTCTGGGCGACCCTACCTATGGCAACCAGCTCAACAACAAGCATATATTGGGGGTAAAGGCAGAAGGCAATGTAGCACTGAGTTATGTAGAGGTGGCGGGGAAGTTTGACGACGGCGAAACCTATACCTTGCGCAAACCTGTGTATACCTTCAAAAACCTGGGCTATGGGGCTATGTCGCCTCAAATATTGTTTTCGCCCAGGGTGGCACCTATGATTCCGGGGTTGGGGCTACTACAGGCGATCAACGAAATAGATATTTTGGCACAAGCCGACCCCAATGACATCAACAAGGATGGGGTGTCGGGCAGACCCAACTATGTGTGGGATGTGGTGAAAGAAAAAAAGACACTGGGCAGGTTTGGCTGGAAAGCCAACAAACCTACGCTAAAACAACAAGTAGCGGGGGCTTTTCTGGGCGATATGGGCATTACTTCGCCTTTGTTTCCTAACGAAAACTGTACTTCGGGGCAAACCAACTGCCAACAGGCGCCCAATGGAGGTAGCCCTGAGATAAGCGCCGAAAACCTGGACGCGGTAACGGCTTATAACCATTTGGTGGCAGTACCCGCTCGCCGCAACTGGCAAGATGGTGAGGTGCTTAAGGGCAAGGCATTGTTTCGCAAAATTGGTTGTATGACTTGCCACACACCCAAGTTTACGACTGGTACTCTTAGGGGCTTTCCAGAACTGTCGGGGCAGGTCATTCGCCCTTATACCGATTTGTTGTTGCACGACATGGGCGATGACCTGGCAGATAATCGCCCTGATTTTGAGGCAACGGGTAATGAATGGCGTACTCCGCCTTTGTGGGGCATTGGCTTGGTACAAACGGTAAACGGGCATACCAATTTTATGCACGATGGGCGGGCACGCAATTTACAAGAGGCTATTCTTTGGCATGGTGGCGAGGGTGTCAAGGCGAAGGAGGCTTATATGAAATTGTCGAAAGGTGACCGTCAGGCGGTCATTAAGTTTTTGGAGTCGCTTTAGAGTTTAGGGCTCTGGGCTACCAAAGACTCAAGTCCTTAGATACCGATGTATATTGGTGCTTTAAGCAGTAAGTTTCAAGTTGAAGGCTGTTCTACAAGTTTCCGTGGTTTTATATCACCTTGATTTTTGGTGATTTATAAAATCCGCAAACAGAAGCTGCTACGGGTAAATTAGCCATTTTATAAAAGGTCTCATGGTTGCCTTTCTTTCACTCTACTATTTGCAAATATAATAAAAACAAAAAACTATGGGCGATTGATAGTCTATAAAATAACCTGATGAAAAGAAATACACTGCTTTATATATATTGCTTATTGGGCTTGCTGGGCTGCATTAAACAAGAACAAGAAAGTTATAACCGTCAGCTCATTCTGGAGAATGTGGGGAATAATATCATTGTTCCACAATTGAATGCTTTGCAGCAAGAAATGAGCACTTTGGTAAAGGCTGCCCAGGCTTTTGAAACCGAAACCACTGCCGAAAACCTGCAATTGGTACGCAATGCCTGGCAAGCCGCAACATTGCAATGGGAACGCTGTGCTTTTTTTAACTTTGGGCCTATCAAAATGCAGGAAACCAGTCTCAAAATTGACTTTAACCCTGCCCGTACTCACATCATTGAGAGTGTGCTGGGCGATGCTGACATCACGCTAAATCAAGCATATATGGCTACACTAGGGGCTGCCGCTAAGGGGTTTCCAACCATCGAGTTTTTGTTGTTCGACCGCGAAAAAACGCTGGAGCAAATGCTTGCCCTGTTTACTACCGATGCTCAAGCCATTCGCCGAAAGGCTTATGTAAGGGCAGCAGCACAAAACATTGAAGTACAGGTGACAGCAGTAGCACAGGAGTGGGCAAACAACGGGGGCAATTATCTCCAGACTTTTATTAAAAATAGTCAGGGAGGCAACGATGCAGTCAATACACTTGCCAATAAAATGATTGAAACGGCAGAAATTGTTGCCAATACCAAACTGGGCGCGCCGCTGGGGGTGCAGCTCAAAGATGGTACTCCTCAACCCGAAAAAACGGAGGCTTGGCGTAGTAAAACTTCGTTGGCACATTTGGTCGCAAACCTGGATATGATGACAATGGTTTTTAAGGGTGATTCGGGCGATGGTTTTGATGATTATCTCAATGCACTGAAAGCGTCGGGCAGTGGGCAATCGCTTGCCAATAGTATAGTGGCGCACATTGCCAAAACCAAAGAGGCGGTGCTTGCCATTCAACCCACTTTGTATGAGGCTGTAAGTGCCGACCAAACGCAGACAAAGGCAGCTTATGCCCTTGCGCGTGAGTTGGTGGTGCTTATCAAGGTAGACATGATGAATGCCTTGGGGGGAATTGTGACGTTTAATGACAATGATGGGGATTAGGGCTTGGATAGCCTCAAGGTACAAGCGACAAGTCCCAAGCTTGGGGCTATAGTAGCTTCCATCTATTGACCTCATAAAACCCTAAAAATAAACGTCTTATAAAACCGATAAGTTTTGCTTGTAGAGCAGCGTCAAACTTGAAGCACCGCTATGCATCGGCATCTAAGGACTTGAGCCTATCAATGCTAAAAAACTATGAATACTTTGCGCTTTAACCGCCCGGTAGACAATGCTATTTTGGGTGTTTTCAGGATTTTTTTTGGTAGCTTAATGTTGGTCAGTCTTGTACGTTTTGCGGCCAAGGGTTGGATCAAAGACTTGTACCTGACACCAAAGTTCTTTTTTACTTTCGAGGGGTTTCATTGGGTGCAACCCTTACCAGGCAATGGTATGTATTGGTTGTTTGGTGGGCTTATGGTACTTTGTGGGTGCATCATACTGGGCTTGTTTTACCGCTTGAGTATGGGGCTGTTTTTTTTGGGTTTTACTTACGTAGAACTCATCGACAAAACCAATTACCTCAACCACTATTACTTTATCAGTGTATTGAGTTTTTTGCTCATCTTTTTTCCCTTACATCATCGTTTTTCGCTCGACCGACAGTGGTTTGCCCAACTGCGCCAGCAAACGGTGCCTTTTTGGTATGTGGCTGCGTTGCGTTGTCAAATTGGGCTGGTGTATTTTTTTGCCGGAGTGGCCAAGCTTAAGTATGATTGGCTGGTACACGCCGAACCGCTCAAAACCTGGCTTGCCGTGCGCACCAACTACCCGTTGGTGGGTGCCTGGCTCCAATATGATTGGGTGCCTTACCTGATGAGCTGGGCGGGGGCTTTGTTTGATTTGAGCATTGCTTTTTTGCTTGCCTGGCGGGTGTCTCGCCCGGTGGCTTATGGGTTGGTAGTGGTGTTTCACTTGCTTACCTGGCTGTTGTTTAACATTGGCATTTTCCCTTGGGTAATGATGGTGAGTGCTACTGTTTTCTTCTCTACGGGCTTTTACCAAAAGCTTTGCTCATCGCCTGCATTGGTGCCAGACCGCCCCTTTCCTGCGCTACCTTGGCGCACTCGGTTGATCAAAGGCTTTGTGGCGTTTTTTTTAATAGTTCAATGTTTGCTGCCATTGCGACACTGGTTGTACAAAGGCGATGTGCTTTGGACAGAAGAAGGGTTTAGGTTTGCCTGGAATGTGATGTTGATTGAAAAAACGGGCTTGGTAAGTTTTATGGCTTATGACCCACAAACCCAACAACAATGGGAGATTTTACCGGGCAAAATGCTGACGCCTTTGCAGGAAAAAATGATGGCTACCCAACCCGATATGATCTTGCAGCTGGCGCATCACTTAGGCGAACAACTCAAACAAGAGGGGCACCCAAAAATCCAAATCAGGGCAAAGTCATACCTGGCATTTAATGGTAGAAAAAGCCAGCCTTACATTCGCCCTGAGGTAGATTTGATGCAGATAAAATGGCAACAGCCTCGCAATGAATGGCTGTTACCTCTTTTGTAATTTTTATGATTTTTAGCAAAAAGCGGCATTGCATGATCAATAGTCCCTAGAGCCTTGTTAGGGCTCTGGGCTAATCACTTTTCGCTTGTCGCTTAAAGCTGTAAGTCCCTACTCCTTCACCAACACCTTGTCTCCTACCCTTATAGCAGGCTTGCCTTGTTGGGTAGTAAGTTGTATCTTAAGTTGGTTGCTTTCCGCAAAAAAGGCGTGCTTGCCCTGATAATCAAACTTTTTGGTCATACCAGCTTCGTTCAATACCCTCACACCAATTAGTCGATTTCCTTTCCAGGTATAGAAAACATAGTTATTTCCCTTTGCAAAAGCGAACCTTGCTGCACTTAAGTAATACTTCCCTTTTTGGCGTGCCACACTGCCCAACACCTCCACCGCTTTTATTTTGCCCAGACGTTTTTCTCTGCGTTCAAGGCTGCGTTTTATTTGACTTGCTATTGCTGCCTCTGACCCTTCGAGCATATACTGATGTTCTATCTTGGCATATTGGGCATAGTTGTGCTTGAGCAAAGTGTTACCAAGTACACTTATTTTTTGGTTATAAGTAGCCGCTACCGAGGCTTTGTCGGCAATAGACCCCGAAAACAACTGGTACAAAGCCGCCTGGTGAATGGGCACTTCTAACTGACTGTTGGCATTGAAACGCACCTTAAATTTTTCGCCGGAAGGCAAGCGATAAGCCCCCTGGTAGCGCTTCGCCAGTTTTTCGTTCATTGTTTTAAACTCGCCGTGCATGATACGGTCTATTGGGTGCGCATAAGGGTCAGCACTTTTACCATAGTTGGTGGCTACAATAATGACCAAGTCTTTGGCAAGATAATACCCCATAAAAGCATTAAAAAAACCATTACCTCCATTGTGCCACACTATTTCCCGTCCGGGTTTGGGTTCGGTGCCCCAACCATAACCATAGTGTCCGCCTCCGTCTTTTATATGCTTGGCAATGTATTTTTGGGTGGCTTCTTTTGACAATACAGTGTTGTTTTTGATTGCCTTATACCACTTATGTAGGTCGAGCACGGTAGACATAATGCCCCCGTTGCCCTTAAGATGGTAGGTAACGCCCTGGTTGTAATGAGACTTGAGGTGGGTACTGCCCCAACGGTTGCCATTGCGATAACCCACTACTATATTTTTGGTGCTCCAGGTGGGCAATCTATACCCAGTTTGGGTCATTCCGGCAGGGGCAAATATTTTTTTGTGTAAAAACTGCTCATACTCCATTCCGCTTGCTTGCTCTATTACCATTGCCAACAGGCTATAGCCCACATTGCTATAGGCAAACGAGCCAAACGAATCGCTTAGTTTTTTGGTAAACAATCTTTTCAGGTAAGCTTCTTTACCCAATACCTCTTCGTCGGGACCTATGCCACCGGGCAAGCCTGCGCTATGGGTAAGCAAATGGTGTAGGGTGATTTTGTGCATGTGGGCGGGCAGGTTGGGCAAGTATTTCGTCAATACATCAGAAGTTTTCAGTTTGCCTTCCATTTCCAATTTCATAATGGCTGCTCCAGTAAACTGCTTGGTAATAGAACCAATGTCAAATACCGAGTTTGGGTCAAAGGCAAGGCGCTTTTCGCGATTGGCAAAGCCATACCCCTGGCTAAAAATGATTTTGCCTTTATGTGCTACCAAAGCCACCCCCGAAAAGCCTTCTTGATTAGCTTTAGTCAGGTATTGATCAATGGTACGGGCGTGGTTTTGGGCTTGCAATGTACTCAAGGCAAACAGTGCCATTAAGAAAATACAAAGATTGAATAGGGTGATTTTTTTCATGAATTTATGTTGATTGGTTGTTTAAAGCCATTTCAGCTTTTTTAATTGGCAGCAATGAAGGCAACTTGTGGTAGTATAAAAAACTCAATACAGCAACGTACCAATATTTTTGATGTATGGTGCCATTGCTGGTAACAAAGCGGTTTTACAGCATGATGCGCTGTTGGTACAATAAACCCAGGCGTTGATCAAAAAAACAGTTGGTCATAATAGGTGGGTGGTGGGTTTTGTCTAACTTCGAGTAGTTCTATACTAAACCTCCTTGCATGAAACCTCAAAAAATAATTACTATAGTATTGCATGGGCTTTTTTGGCTTGCGATTTCTTTTTTTTACTACAGCTTTTCATCCAGCAGGTTAACCTACACCGACAAAAACAGTATTTTTCAGGATGTGCACTATACCGATCTCCAGTTTTTTATTCCCCTACTCATTGGCAACATCTTTAAGGCAATACTGTTTTATGGCAACTCTGAAGTGTTGATGAAGACTTTTCTGCAACAAAAACGGTACTTTAGTTACTTGGTCAACTTTGTGGGCTTGGTGGTGATGTGTTATGGGATAGAGATAGGAGTAGATTATTTTTTGGTACAGGTAGTCCCTCCTACTATGCCACAAGATGCCTACCCACCTAATCACTTTCAAGGCATAGTGTCTCTGCAGCCCGCTTTTTATCTCATATTTATTATTACCTCGTTTGGGGCTCGCTTTACGCAAGACTGGGTGCAGCACGAAACCGAAAAGCAATATTTGCAACAATCCAAGCTTCAAACCGAGCTTAAGTTTTTAAAGTCGCAGATCAACCCCCATTTTTTGTTCAATACCCTCAACAATTTATATGCTTCAGCGCTAAGCGATGGTTCGGAACGAACAGCAGAAGGCATTGCCAAGTTGTCGAAACTGATTAGGTACATGTTGCACGAAAGTAATGTAGATAGAATAGCCCTGGAGCGCGAAGTGGCTTATATTGAGACTTATATAGAGTTGCAGAAACTGCGGTTTGCCGGAAAAAACAACACAGTAAACATTAACTTTGAGGTAGAAATAGATGCGCCTGCATGCCTAATTGCCCCTATGTTGTTGATTACTTTTGTCGAGAACGCCTTTAAGCACGGCATTAGCAAACAACAAACATCGTCGATTAGCATTGAGCTAAAAGTAAGCAATCAGCAATTGAGCTTTCGGGTAGAGAACACGGTAAATCCGTTTGCCAACAATCAGTTAGAAGAAAAGTCGGGCTTGGGACTCAAAAACGTTCAAAGACAACTTGAGTTGCTGTATGCTAATAAGTATACCCTCGAAGTAGTGCCTGACAAAGAGGTTTTTAAGGTCAACCTGGTATTGACGTTGTAAACAGAGACCATCGTTATGCCTCAAAACCGGATATATCTTTAGTTAGACCCACCAGGTGTAGAAAATCTGGCAGGTCTGGCAACTTATGCTTTTATAAAACTATTCTCCCACCATTACAAAAGCTCCCCAATAATACGGGTGGCTATAATCCTTTCTTATTTTTAGTTGGGCTTTCTGAAAAGCCTGCCGTTTATTACCCGACTTAAGCCACTCTTCATAAAAAGCATTCATCAACTTTTGGGTTGCCTCATCGCTCACCTTCCATAAACTCATAAGCACGGTACGCGCCCCAGCTATTTTCAAAGCTCGCTGCAGCCCATATACCCCTTCGCCACTTTGTACCTTGCCCAGCCCGGTTTCGCACGCTGACAACACCACCAAATCGGTTTCGTCAAGCTGTAAATTCATTGCCTCATAAGCTGTCAGCACCCCATCATCGGTATTGGGTTTTTCGGTTGCCTTAAAATAATCTGTCACTCCGGCAAGAATCAACCCCGAACGCAACATAGGGTCATTGTCTATTGGGTTACTGCCCTTTTTCTTCTTTTTCTGGGCTTTTATTTTTACCCCACGTGCACCCTGTGCTTCATCGGTAAGCGAAGGGATAAAAAAACCATGGGTGGCAATATGCAAAATATCAGGGTTTTTGATCGTTTTCAGACTGTCTTCAAGGGCTTTGTTACCCAAATGCACCTTTGTGTTCCAGGCTTGTCGTCTTAGTACCTTTTTTATACCAGCTATTTCTACTGCTGTACCTGGCAAGTCGGCAAAAAAAGCGTACTTCAGCCAGGAGTCTTGTTGTTCATCCAGGTTATTTTTTTTCTTCACCATATTTATCTTGCCTTCCGGCTTAATATAGTATTTGGGGTGTCCTAACAATACCGCTTGCTTGTGGGTAGTTGTACGCTTGCCAAAGCCTAGTATATCACGGGTATTGGTCACCATCGCTACCTCTAGTTCGTCCAGTACATACTTGTTCGTTTCGAGATTTTGGAGCGTATTCAGGTTAATTTGATTATACACACCATCGGGCGAAATATATACCTTTTTTACCCCCTTGAGCACCTTACGAAAAGATTGCCAAAACATTTTGTAAGAGTAACGGTCTCTGCGTTTAAAGCGAATGGCATTTTTATAATACGCTACATAACGGGTTTCTAATTTTTTACCATTGCGAATGGTCAAAAACTCTGGATGATCTTTAGTCTCAGGTTTTATCACCAGCACGCTGTAGTAAACACTGTCTTTACGCGTACGCAAACGTATCATTTCTATAGCTGCTTCGCCCGGTTTCAAACGCTTTTGCACATCGCGCCAAGTGGGTAACGAAGGGTTATAAGCCCCACGAAACCCCTCGGCTTTGGCAGACAACTCACGCTCTAACGAGTTGGCCTTTGCTTCCAAGGCTTGTACATTAATGCCCTTGCGGTTGAGCGCAGCATCGCCCAGGTTATATAAATTGGCAATCTGTTCTCTCACCTTTTGCCATTCATTGTATTTGGCAATCAAAGCCTGGTTGCCGCTTGCCATAATACGGCGCCGTACCTTAGAGGTAGCGTTCAAAATAAGGGCTTTGGTAGCCAACTGCAAGTTATACGCATCGCCCAATACTGGTAACTTGGTTTGCCCCTTTGACAACCGCAAGCCTGACGAATTAAAGGCGAAACGCATAAAACCATCTATAAAACGCTTATTGACTTCATAAAACTGTTTTTTTTCATCTTCGCTCAAAGAAGAAAAAGTTTGGTCAATTTGTCTGAGTACAATCTTCACTGCCTTGCTAAAGTACTGCTCGGCTTGGTCAAACTTACCCTGGGCTTCCAAGAAAACCCCCAAATTACCCAAAGCTGCCGCATAATCGGGGTGATTGTCGCCTAGTTTTTCTTTAAAAATATCTATAGTTTGTTTATACGCCTGTTCTGCCTCAGTCAACTTACCCAACTCTTCATAAAACACCGCCAGGTTGTTCAACGATGCCGCATAAGCTGGGTGATTATTGCCCAGCGTTTTTCCTCTGATCTCAAGCGCCTTTAAGTAATATTCTTCGGCTTTTTGTTTGTTGCCCTCGTCGCGGTACAAACCCGCCAGATTGTCTAAAGACGATGCATAGTCGGGGTGTTGCTTGCCCAGCTCCGCCTGCCGAATAGTCAACGCCTGGGTATACAGTTTACGTGCCGCTGCTTTTTTGCCTAATTTACGGTATAGCCCCGCCAGGTCGTTCAAGGTAACTGCATATTCAAAATGTTGTTCACCCAGTGTTTTTCGTCGAATATCGAGCGCTTGTACATACATCTTTTCGGCTTCCTGATAGCGCCCCATTGTTTTATACAAGTTGCCCATACCGTTTAGTGTAGCAGAATAAGCGTAAGAGGCAACGCCCGGATTTACCTTACGTAGCTGCTTTGCCTTCAAAAAACTTTGTTCGGCTTCGGTGTATTTCCCCATTGCCTTAAATACTACCCCCAAGTCGTGCAGCGCGCGGGCATATTCGGGGCTATTGGCTCCCTTTATTTTTTTCTCCAGTTTCAATGCCTCCTGGTAATTTTTCAGAGCTTCGTCGTAGCGCCCTGCCTGCTCATACATCTTGCCCGACTCATCAAGCGTTACCGCATATATTTCACTATTACGCCCATACTTTTGTCGGCTCAACCGCAACGATGCCGAATACAGCGAGTCGGCAGTAGTATAGCTGCTCGACTCTACATAAGAGGCTGCCAAAGAGTTGAGAAAATAAATATAACTTTCATCGCGTTGGGGATACACTTTTATACACTGGGCAAAGCGTTTTTTGGCTTCAGCTATTTTACCCTGTTGGTAATAAATTCCGCCCAGGTTTCTTAAGATATTGGCATACACATCTGGCATTTTACGCAATACACTCGCGTTTTTTTCCAGCTCCTGCAATAGACTAAAAGCACTATCCAACTTGTTTTCTTCGGTAATGTACAGCATTGCCAGGTCATACGAAGTAAGCAAATAATCGCGGTGGTTGGTACCCAATGTTTGCGCCCTTCCTTTGAGCACTTTTTTATACACTTGAGTAGCTTCTTTCAATCGGTTTTGGGCATCATACATCTCCCCCAGGCGATTGAGCGTGGTCAAATACTCTTTGTGTAATGCTCCCTGGGTCTTTTTTTGATAATCCAGTACCGTTTTGTAATACTTTTCGGCTTCGGTAAACCGTTTCAATGTCCAATAGATATTCGCTATGTTTCGAATGGTGGTCATCTCGGTGGCTTTATCATTGCCTTTCTGTCGAATCTCTAGTGCTTGTTTGGCATGAGCAAGCGCTTGTTGATGCTTGCCCATTTTAAAATACAACTTGGCAAGGTCATTCAACGATTCGGCGTATTTGGGCGAGTTTTTGCCATAAGCCTGTGCTCTGATCGTTTGCGCCTTTTTCATCATTTGTTCGGCTTTGTTGAGCTCATTTTTCAGCTCATACAGCTTGCCAAAGTCGTGCATTGCCTGGGCATAATCAGGGTGTTGCTCGCCCACGTCTTTTTTCAACTCAGTAATGGCTTCTTGGTACAGTTTTTCGGCCTCATCATAACGATCTTGTACCTCTTTGAGCACTGCCATACTTGCCAAATACCTGCCGTATAAAGGGCTTTTGGTAGCTTTGAGCAATTGTACTGTTTCATTGTACAAGGGATCTGCCTTGTTGTACTTGCCTACCGCAAAATAAATTTCGGCAAGGTTGCCCACCGCTCTTATGTATTGGGGGTTGCTGTTTTTTACGGTCGCTTTATAGGTTTGCCATATTTTTTCAAACAAAGGCATTGCTTTTTTATAGTCTCCTTCCTGGTTGTACAAAAATGCCAATCCTTCGAGGGTATTCAAGTAGTCGGGGTGTTGTTCGCCTCTGCTTGCTTTTTGAATGGCCAGTGCCTGTGTATAGTATTTTTTCGCTTCCGCAGGTTTGCCCAAATCCCGGTTGAGGTTGGCCAGGTTATATAAGGTAAGTGCATATTCGGGGCTTTTCTCGCCCAGGGCAGTTTTCTGGCTTTCGAGCATTTGGGCATAAATTTTCTCTGCCTTGGCCATTTTTTTAGTTTGAAGATAAAGCCTTGCCAAACGTCGTTGGGTTTTAAAGTAACTGGCTGCTTTGCCTCCCTGTAGGTTTTTTCGTATTGCCAGCGACTGTTGGTACATTTGTTCTGCTTTGTCGTACTTTTTTACTGCCTGATAAAACCCAGCTACACTATAGTAAAAAGAGCCCAGTTGTTTAGAGCCTTTTCCTAATACGCCCTCTATGCCTGGTAGCATTTCTTCGGCATATTTCACGGCAGTAGGATATTTTTTTTGCTTGGCAGCTTGTACCATGTCGTTGTACAGCTTCTGATAATCTTTTTGTTGTGCCTGGGCTGTGTACATACCTGCCAGCCATAGCAACATCATCATAGTGAAAGCCCTCATCCGCATCATAATTTGTTGTTTATTGTTATATGAGTATATTGTTTTATTATTTGAATAGGTGTGATTGGATGGATAATATAGCAAGAAAGTATTTGTAAGACTAACAACGAAATTAACAATTTTCATTACATCGCCAAATACTCGTTAAACCCTGAGTTTGCCTGTTTGATATAAAAAAAACCAGGGCTAATCTAACTTAACATCCATTTAACAGGACACATTTAAAAATCCCTGTATTTTTGCTTCACAAATAAAGGCTTCATTCATCAGCCCAGAACAACTATCTAATAATCAATAAATTACTTAAACTCAGCCGTGGCCTTTAGTTTGGCTTACTTTCATTATACAAACACTAAAACACCAAAGGCTTCAACATAAACAAACAAGTTACACCATGCAATTACATCAAATTGATTTTGCCCAAACAGGCGTATTCTCTGACACTTTTGTAGACTATATCACCGGAAAAGACGCCCTGAAGGAGTTTTATCACCAATTGCCCCACATCGAAAACTTCGAACAGCAAATCGCCCTCAAAAAAACGTTTTCGGCTGACACCCGCCAAGTACTACACAAGGCACTCACTCAACAATACCAACACGTGCCTGCTCCCCCTCAGGCACAAATAGATGCTTTGCTTGAAGACAATACTTTTACTGTAACTACCGGGCACCAGCTCAACCTTGCCACGGGACCTTTATATTTTGTGTATAAAATTGCGGCAGCAATTAATACTGCCAAAGCCTTGAAAGCCAAATATCCAGCGTACAACTTTATACCTGTTTATTGGATGGCGAGCGAAGACCACGACTTTGCTGAAATCAATCATTTCAATTTGTTTGGCAAAACCTACACCTGGAACACTGACCAAACAGGAGCCGTGGGGCAGTTTAACCCCGAAAATGTAGCCCAAATATTTGAAAAAATCAATGAGCCCAAAACAGATTTATTTGCCCAGGCTTACGCTCAGCACTCATCGTTGAGCGACGCCACCCGCTACCTGGTGCACCAACTATTTGCCAATACTGACCTGGTTATTCTGGATGCTGACCACACTGGACTCAAAAAGGTTTTTCAGCCCATTATCAAAAAAGAGGTACTGACCCCGGCATCTTTTGACATTGTGCGCCAAACCAGCGAAAAACTAGACCAACTCAATTATAAAACTCAAGTAACCCCCCGCGAAATCAATTTCTTTTACCTGGAAGGCAACACCCGTGAACGCATTGTTCGAGAGGGCGAAGAGTTTAAGGTCTTGAACACCGACTTGAGCTTTTCACCTGCCCAAATGGAAGCACTCATTGAGCAACACCCTGAAAGGTTTAGCCCCAATGTTATTTTGCGCCCCTTGTATCAAGAGTGTATTTTGCCTAACCTGAGCTATATAGGTGGCCCAAGCGAGCTTGTATACTGGCTACAGCTCAAAGGGGTGTTTGAACATTTCCAATGTCCTTTTCCTTTGTTACAACCCCGCAACTTTGTGCTTTTTGTTGACCACATCAATCATAAGAAAAAGGAAAAGTTGGATTTAAGCATTGCCGACTTATTTTTAGACGAGGTAACATTGCGCAAAAACTTTGTCCTCAAAAACTCAGAAAACGAACTTAAGCTCGACCAAGAGGTAGCAACCCTCAATCAAGCGTTTGCCAGTGTGGTGCAAAAAGCCCTAGAAGTAGATAAATCATTGGAAGGTTTTATTAAATCGGAGCAGCAAAAAAGCCTGAAATCGTTGGGCAATATAGAGAAAAGGCTCAAGAAGTCGGAAGAACGTAAATTGGAAACTGAAATTAATCAACTACTAAAATTGAAAGAAAAATTGTTTCCAAATGGAGCCCCACAAGAGCGTAAAGACAATATTTTGAGTATTTATGTCAATAATCCTGCGTTCATTTCTCAAATATTAGAAAAACTAAACCCGCTTAGTTTTCGTATGAATGTGTTATTGGAAAGCTTTTAAAAACCTGATAAATGCAGGTATTACAAATCAATCGTTTCGTCTAATAAAAAAGGCATAATCTATAATTTTGTTTGATTATGTAAAATTTTTCAAAGCGGAATGAGTTACTTAAGAAAATCCAGTGAGCCATATCATTTGATCTTTTAAAAAGTTTCGATGATATGGGGTTTTTCAAAAAATATTATACATTTGTAAAGTAAGCTTTTATGAGATTGATTTATATTTTTTGTTTAAATCTCTAACAGATCAATTGTTTTACACAAAGAATAAAAACAAAGCATTTTTGACATAATTCTACTAAAAAACCAAAATTATTATGATGGTCTTGAATCTAATTCTGTCGTTTTTTCTTTCATTCACCAATGTTTCACCAACTACGCCAGTAAAGGCAGAAGCTGTAAAACCAATGGCTTGCAATACAAAAGCTTTTACTGACGCAGCAATCAGCAAACTACCAAGAGGTTATACTTTCTTAAAAGCTTACCCGATTGATGGTAGAGGTGGATCAAGAAAAACGATTAAGTACTCATACATTTTCAGTAAGAACTCTACTTACACTGTGAGACTAAAAAATAGTCACCCAAAAAATGTAGGAGTAATTGTTTCGATTATGAACTCTAGAAGAAAAAAAATAGCCTCAAGCTATGTAAAAGGTAAATATTACCCAGGTTTAGGGTATAAGTGTGGTGCTACTGGTATCTACTACATTACCTTTAGATTTGATGGCAAACACGATTATTGCGCAGGAGGTGTATTGGCGTTCAAACGTTAATCAACTCTGTTAAATATATCACAACTTTATTCAAAGGCTTTCTGAATTTTTATAATTTGGAAAGTCTTTTTAGTAATGGATAAAAAATAACCGCCAAACAGACGTTTTATTTTTCAAACATTATTTAGTAACATATTCGCAATAACTGTCTGATTTAGAATAAATCCCCTTTACTAACTTTTGTTATTTTTATCAGCCGTAGCGCTGCTACGCCTTCAAAAAATGCCGCAGTTAGTTTCGGGTATATATCCAAAATTCGGAAACTTATTTTGAACATTGTTACTTAGTACACTGTAAATTAAGTAAGTTGTTATTTAGTTCGAGTTTATTTTGTTTGATGGCGATCTTTACAAATAGAGCATAGCCAAAGCTACGCGATTTTTGTAAAGAGAAGTCAGAGGGCAAAAGAAGCCGAAAAAAGCATAAGATATTTATTTTACAGTGTACTTAGTCTCAACAAAAAACAAAGCTACTCATGATCTTCAGTTTCTTACTCGCTTCGTTAATGTCTTGGTTCCACCCATCACCTACTCCGGTAACCAACGCTCCCTGCTCAGCCAAGCAAATTGTACGCAAGGGTATTAGCAGTCTACCCAAAGGTTTTACCTTTCTCAAAGGATACCCTGTCAATGGGTTGGGTGGTAAAAAGAAAAAAATTGAATACTCTTACATTCTTAGTCGTAACTCAAAATACCTTATATCGCTTGCCAGAAAAGGCCGCAAAAACGAAGGTTTAAAAATTACCTTGCTCAATTCACGTAAAAAAGCCATTGCTACCAGTTATGTAGAAGGCAAGTATTACGATGCTATTCAATACACTTGCCAACGTACTGGTATCTACTACATTCGGTTTACTTATGATACCAAGAAAACCTCTGACTATTGTTCGGGTGGGGTGTTGAGTTTTAGGAGATAAGTTATAGGGGCTAGGAGCTAGGGACTGGGTTCTTGGTTTTCCTTCTTTTACATCAAAAAAAAGCTCAGTTGTTTTAATAACAGCTGAGCTTTTTTTATATAAATATTTCGTATCGACTATTTCTCTTCTTTGATCGCCAATTGTCCACAGGCAGCGTCAATGTCTTTGCCTCGGCTACGTCTCACGTTTACAATCACCCCTTTGCCTTCCAGGTATTTGGCAAACTTAGCCAACTTGTCTTCTTTAGTATTTACAAAATCTGCCTCTGCAATGGGGTTATACTCTATAATATTTACTTTGCAAGGCAAATGACGGGTAAAACGATATAGCTCTTCAGCGTCTTTGAGCGAGTCGTTAAAGTTATGAAAAACAATGTACTCGTAAGTCACCCGGTTTTTGGTTTTCTGAAAGTAGTATTTCAAGGCATCGCGCAAAGCTACCAAGGTGTTACTCTCGTTAATAGGCATTATTTCGTTGCGCTTTTCATCGTTGGCAGCGTGCAACGACAAAGCCAGGTTAAATTTCACTTCGTCATCGCCTAGCTTTCTAATCATTTTGGCAATGCCTGCAGTAGATATTGTAATTCGCTTAGGCGACATATTTAAGCCTTCGGGCGAGGTAATGTGCTCTACTGATTTTAGTACGTTGGCATAATTGAGCAGAGGTTCGCCCATCCCCATATATACTATATTGGTGAGGGGTTGTTCGTAGTTTTCTTCTGCTTGTCGGGCAATGGCCACTACCTGATCATAAATCTCTCCTGGCTCCAGGTTACGCTTGCGCGACATATAACCTGTAGCGCAAAACTTACAGGTAAGCGAGCAACCCACTTGCGACGACACACAGGCGGTCATTCGGTCTTTAGCCGGAATGAGCACTCCTTCTATGATATGATTATCGTAAAGTTTAAAGGTAGACTTAATTGTTTGGTCATTACTAATTTGTTGTTGGTCTACTGTCAATGCAGTAATGTCGAAGTGTGCTTGTAACATTTCCCGCAGCTTGAGCGACAGGTTGGTCATCTCCTCAAAACTGTTTGCCGACTTTTGCCACAGCCAGGCATATATTTGTTTGGCTCGAAAGGCTTTTTCACCTTTACTTGCCAAAAAGCTGCTAATATCAGCTACCGAAAATTTTCTTATATCTTGTTTTTGGCTTACTGTCGCCATCATCTTAGTCTTTTAAAGGGTAGTGAGGGCGGTTCAGTTGCCCCGAATGTTTGTAACTGCAAAGTTCTATAAGTTTAAGGGGATAAACAAATTTAGGCAACGACCTTCGGTATATAGCTTGTAGCAAAAACAGGAAAAAGCGCTCAACACTCCTGTGCGTAAACGCCCACCCAGTAGAGTAACCTCCCATTACTACCTGTTAATTATTTGTTAAATAATTGATAATCTGCACTTTAACTCATCTATAAAATCAGGCATTTCATAGAGATGTGATTGGGTGATTGGTCTAGAAAATAAGGCTATAGGTAGATTATGCATGTATGAAATAGAGTCATTCACTAGTTTTGTAGAAACGTTGCTTCCCATATATAGCAACCAAATAGACTATAAAATTGTGATTTTTTAAAGATGATGCATGCTTCTATTGAACATTAGTTAAATCCAGGTTATGACACAGGTGTATACCACATTATTTTACAACAGGTAAGTAATACAAATTCAGTTTGTGGTTCGCTCCTATTTTTAACCAAACAGCATACATTCCTAAGAAAACATTTATACCAATGAAAAATTATACCCCAAAAAGTTATACCATGAAAAACCTTCTTATTATCAAACTCTTAGTGTTTGGGCTGATACTGGGCTTTACAAGTACTCAGGCGCAGCAAAAAAAACCTCCTGTCAAAAAAGGGCAAAAAAGGCAAATGCCCGCCATTGGAAAAGTATATGGCGTGGTAAAAGATGCTTCTACCGGAAAACCAGTAGAGTTTGCTACAGTGGCGTTGGTAAACATGCGTACAAAAAAAATAGTTACAGGAGCCATTGCCAATGACAAGGGCAAGTTTTCTATCAGTGAGGTAAAGCTAGGAATGTACCAGTTGAAAGTAAATTATATTGGCTATAAAGTAAAAACCCTGGGCCCCATCAAACTCTTTCCTAAAAAATACCGGGGCGATGGCATAGAACAAAATATGGGGGAAGTGAGCATAGCATCGAGCACCGAAAAGCTGGGCACTGTCACTGTAACTGCTGAACGTGAAACAATGGAGATCAAGGCCGATCGTAAGGTGTTCAATGTAGAAAAAAACATTACCAGTACTGGTGGTACCTCGTTAGATGCGTTGCAAAATGTGCCCTCAGTAGATGTAGACCAAGATGGCAATGTGAGTTTACGCGGAAGCGCCAATGTAACGGTGTTTATTGATGGCAAGCCTTCTGGATTGACAGGGAGTGGGCGCCAGGCTGCTTTGGAGCAAATTCCGGCATCGAGCATCAAAAAAATAGAAGTAATTACCAATCCCTCGGCAAAATATGACCCAGACGGAATGTCGGGTATCATTAATATTGTACTGAAAAAGAACGTATTACGTGGAATGAACGGTTTTGTAAACCTCAATGTAGGTACCAACGACAAATACAGTGGTTCGCTTCGCCTGGGATTGCGTACTGGAGCTGTTAACGCCTATGTAAACTATAGCGGCAACTTGTTCAACCGTTTTATGAACTCTACCAATGTGCGTGAAACTTACAACGACGCCCGTGACACGACTACTTTTTTGAATCAAGTAGGCGATGGTGATATGCAGTTTCATTCAAACTTGCTCAAAGCAGGAATAGACATCAACCTGAACGAAAAAAACACCTTGACTTTTAGTGGTTTGTACAGCATCAGAGGCTTTGGCAGAGACATGATCACTGACCAGGTAAACGAGCAACAAGTAAACGGAGGCAATCGTACTTTTTTGTCGCGCTCATTGCTCAACAATGAGTTGGGAAGTGATGGTAATAATATGGATTTTAACGCTGGCTACAAAAGGTATTTTAATAACCCTGATAAAGTCCTGGCGTTAGACATACGTCATTCGCGTTCAAGCAGCTTGTTTAGTTCAGACCTTGCCCTTGCCCCTCGCAATGAAGATGGTACCCCCACAGGAGGTAATTCGGCATTGACTATTAACGAAACCGACAATAAGTTTAATATCACTACCGCCCAACTGGATTTTGAGTTGCCAGTAAATAAAAGCGTAAAACTGGAAATGGGACTCAAAACCACTATAAGAAATATATTCAATGGTTATTCGGTGTTGAACGATGCCACCGGAACGGGCAACTACATCCCAGACCTTACTCAAAACAATGATTTTCGTTACGATGAGCAAGTACACGCCGCTTATGGTATCTACAATCATGAATTGACCAAAAAGTTAAGCTTTCAGGTAGGTTTGCGAGTAGAACAAACCATGTCGGATGCGGTAGTTGAAAACACTGACCAAAGCTACAAAAACGAGTTTTTAAATATGTTTCCAAGTGGTTTTGTAAGCTATAAAATCAGTAAGCAGGGAACCTTTACTGCCAACTATAGCCGACGTATCAACCGCCCCCGTACCCGTGCCCTCAACCCTTTTATTATCAGAATAGATGCCAACAACCAGTTTCAGGGAAACCCAGCCTTACTGCCTGAGTTTATCAACTCTTATGAGTTAAGCTATACCCATACTCACAAAGGCATCACCTTGAACATGACCACTTATTTTAGAGACATTCGGGGCAATATTCAACGTATTTTGTTGGAAGACAACGTCAATAATATCATTACTCGCTCGTATGACAACCTGGAGTCGGGGCGTAACTATGGCATAGAGGGGGCTTTTAATATGCGGGCGACCAAATGGTGGAATTTTACCCTGAGTGGTAACTTCTATAAAACCGAAATTGATGGTTCGAACCTTGAAAATGAACTCAATAACGAAGCATTTAGCTACCAAACCAAGCTGTTGAGTAACTTTAAATTTAGCTCTAAATTCAACGCCCAGGTTACCGGGCGCTACCGTGCTCCTATTGTATTGGCACAAGGCGAAATGGAAGAAGTATATTCAATAGATGCCGCCATTAACTATAAAGTACTGAAAGGCAAGGGCACCCTGGGGCTAAGAGTAAGCGATATATTTAATACTCGCCGTTACGGCTTCCTTACCAATGGCACCGACTTTATGCAGGTGGGTAATTTTAAGCCAGAAACCCGCATTGCATTTCTGAGCTTTTCTTATCGTTTTGGCAAAATGTCGATGGATGCCCGCAAAATGCGTGAGCTGCGCAAAAAACGTCGAAAGCGTAAAAAGAGACGTGGCAACAATGTGCCTAATGTAGATGGGATCAACTAAGGAATATACAAAAAAGAAATTTTTATCAGTGTTAATTTAGATGTACAAGGGCAGCAATTTTTAATTGTTGCTCTTTTTTATTACTGATTTTCAGCAAGTTATATTTTATTTTAGTAAGAATCTATCCTTTTTTATCCATTTGTCGGTTACAACTTGGGTATATATATGCATAACCTAAGGAAAGTAGGTGAACAAACAGGGTGACGCATAAGTCACCACCTTTTATAATAAGAGTTATTTGGTTGAAACATACGCGTTTTATGTACAATCCAAATAACTCTTTATACAATAAGTGATCAAACTTTAATTAACTAAATATTGGCTACAGCACCCACCTAAGCAAATGCTCATTGCCAGCTGCTGGCGCACGCGTCCCCGCGTGTGTTCCTAACACATCAAGATCAAATAACTTTAAAAGGTGCTTATTTTCAACTTAAGGTATTGTTTATAAAGCATTCAGCTAAAAAGTTAGGTTGACGCCTATGCGAACTTGATTTGGGGAAGCGAAATAGTGCTTTACTTATGTAGTGTCTGGAGTACTGGCTACAGCACTCACCCAAGTAAATGCTCATTGCCTCTCACAATAACAATGCAGGCACAGTTTTCCTGCTCAGGATTTGCCTCTTTAATAGTACCACCCATGAAACCTCACCCCTTTTGCCGAACTAAATGATATAGCGGGGGCGGGCAAATGAATCATATTGACAAAAAAAATCAAACTTTTTAAAAACTTACTTTTAGTTTTGATGGCTGTAAGGTCGAGGTCAAGCGAAAGGTAAAACTGACGATAAGGAGGAAGCCCTGCGTTAATGTTTTGATAGTCGCGGGCAAAAATCATATTTTCGGCACCATAGCCTACTGCCAGGTTGAGCCATTTGGGATAGCGGTTGCCTTTTGGCAAAAATTTGTCAACGTCTATCGAAAGCCAAAAAGTTTGCCCATTATAGTCTTTCAATATTTCTTCAGAAAACGATTTGCCCAACAGCTCGGGGCGTTGATGGGGGTATTTGGTACGGTGAAACGAATACTTGGGATGGATGCGGGTTTCGCCCCATAAGGCGTGTTGCCCATACAAAAACATAGCGCCGCTGGCATTGGCAAAAAAATCGCTGAGTGAAGCACCATAACCCGCCGAAAACCCATCGAGAATCTCTATTGGGGTCATTACAACAATGCCCATGATGGCTCCCCAAAACATCGACTTTTTTTCTGACAAGCCTGTCCAGCGAAAAGCCCTGGAAGCCCCCAGGCTAAAATGATAGGTACTGTAAAAATGCCCTACTTTATCTACTTGTTTCCACTCCTGGCTATCATCAAACCAATGGAACGACTGTTTGGGAGAATTTTTGTACCAAACCTCATTTAAGCCCACCAAACCAGCCCCATACAATACCGAGCTGCCCACAATAAGGGTACGTAACCGTGAACGGTTTACTTGGCTGCTGTCTTTGTTGGAGACAACGGGCTGCGCCTTTACAAAAGAGTGATATAGTAGAAAGATAGCCAGCAACCCGATGTATTTGACTGCCTTTGCCATGTATATTGTATTTAGTTGGTAGCGATAATAAGGTTCTAGGGACTAGGTGTTAGGTACACCCTGTTTAACTGCGTTGAGCTCATCACAGCAAGCTGCTGTAGATTCGGTTCACAGGTAGCTAACAAGTTCATAGCATACTTATTTTCAACCAGTTAGAATCCTAAATAGGGACTAGGTACACCCTGTTCCAAAGGTAGCTGTAATAAAACAGAGTGTACCTAGTGAAAGCCATGCCAACATTCCGCTTGCGGGACTTCCAACTATCAAGCTTGTAAATAACTTAAAATCAATATTTTACAAACTTGATAACTCCCTATAGAATAGGGAATAGCACCGATATTCATCGGTATCTAAGGACTTGCGACTTGTCGCTTGAAGCTTGCCTCTGTTGGTGCTTCCAACTACTTTTTTTGAAAGTATAGTTACCTGCACTGGCTTAAAGTTTACCCTGCCAGCGCTGTAGGCTGCTTGGGTTACCCCAAAAATTACTCAATCGGAGCTAAACCAGCTGCCCAACGTAGCTTCGCATAATATTTACGAAATTTGGCTTCGAGGCTTGCTAGTTTTACCCTGGATTCCAGCAATTGGTTTTCGCGGGTGTTTACCAAAAACAAATCGCTTTCGCCCACGCTAAACTTTTTCAGTTCTCCAGTACGTAACAAGTCGTAGCTTTCTACCATTTGTCTTTGTACCTGAATAAGCCTTTGTAAGTTAGTAAACTCATTGAAGTAGCTAATTACTTTGTTGCGTACTTCTCTTTGTTTTTGAGTAAGCTTAAGCTCAGTTTGGTTTTTCTTGATGCGTACTTGTTGTATTTTACCCCTTGCTTTACGCAAAAATAGGGGGAACTCAAATTTAAGCCCCACCTTATAGTTTTCTTGAAAAGCCACCGGCACCGCCTTGTCCTGGTTGTTACCTACCGGGTTGGTAAGTATTTGGTATTTTAGATCCACCCTGGGTTTTAGTTCGTCGCGTTGTAGGCGTTCTTCTACCCGCAGGTTTTTTTGTGTCAGATTCAAACTCAGTAACTCTGGGTGATTTTGAGCCGCTTGATCCAGCAAATCGCCTAGTTTAGGGGTATTGATGGGTACGTTATCAGAAGGAATTAAATTGCCTGACACTTCCAGTGGAATATTATCTTTCTGCCATAAATAGTTAGATAATTTAATGCGGGCATTGTTAGACTTAGTGTATACGTCTTGCAGTTCATACAAGCGCTTTTGCAATATAATTTTTGCTTTTACCGAATCTATGCCTGCCAATTCGCCCATTTTTACCCGTTGTTTTACGGCTTTATAGCGTACACTGGCAAGGTTATACCCATCTTTGATAAGCTCGAGTTTACGATGTGCCAGGTACCAACTCCAATAGGTTTGGGTAGCCTCCAGTAGTATTTGGTTGACCATAGCCCTACGGTCAGCCTCGGCTATCTCTATAAATGTTTTTGCTTGTCGCAATGTAGCCCGGCGGGTGTTGGTAACAATACCACGTCCCAAAGGTACCGATATGCCCAAAAAACCTAGTCCATTACTAGGCAATGAGTTTTCAGGGTTTAGAAAAATACCATTGTTTCGTTCATACCCTGCCTCTATAGCACCAATCCACAAGGGCACCTTCAACGAGGTTTTCCAGGTATTGAAATAATCTTTGCTTTTGAACTCTTTGCGCGAAAAATCAGATTTAAGTTTAGGATCAAAACCTTCTCCCCTGGTTTGTCTTAACCGTTGGCGTGCCATTTCGTTGAGCAGGCTTGCTTGTTTTACTATTGGGTGATGTTCTAATATTTGTTTATAAAAAAACTGAAAGCTCATCACTTGGACTTTCCCCGAATTTTTTAGCGTGCCACTGACCAAAGTCCCAGGTATTTGGGCTGAGAGTGCCTGATAGTTCAGTAACAATGCTAGTGTGATGTATGTAATAAATTGCACTTTCATATATCATTATTTTTTAGTCCGGGGTTGGTAACCCGGCTGCTATAGTCTACTTTCAGAGGTTTCCTTTCCTGGTTAGCAGTTGGTATTCTACCCTTAATAACTGACTGTTAAAGTATAGACTACCAACTATTCACTCAAACCCTATTAATTTTTTGCCTTCTTCTTCTTTTTTCCACCTTTGTCTTGTAAATCATCGTTAGGCTCTTCATACAAACTTGGAGGGAAGCCGTTCAACTTACGCCAGAATTCGTACCATATTGGCACATCTTTCAGCATTACCCAACCATACACTCCAGAGCCAGCCCTCAGTTGTTTGGGCCAGTTGCCGTCTTGCTCAGGATCAGGCACTACCAACAAACGATATTTACCTCCTTTACTAATGATATAGTCTATCACTTTTACCTGGCCACCAAAAGTACCTACCGACACACTAGGCCAACCTGATACCTGCAATGCAGGCCAACCATCAAACTCAAGACGTACATGCCTGCCTTTTTCAATCAACGGTACATCACGGGCGGGTACCATCAACTCTACTGCGATCGATGGGTTTGCTGGCATAACGGTGGCAATTGCCTCATTGCTTTTGATCATTTCGCCTACTCCTGATTTCAACGCCTTCACTACAAAACCGTTTTGTGGTGCCAATACATAATATTGCTGGTTGCGTATCTCTATGTTGGCGTATTTGTTACGTAGTTTTGATAGTTCTCCACGAGAGTTGGCAACATAGGCCTGGGTAGAGTTTTTTTCTGATTGTGACTTAAAAATCTTTCCTGTATAATCTGCAATCAACGAGTTGAACTCAATACGGGCATTGATGAGCTTGTTTTTTGAGATCAATAGTTTGTTTTGTAATGCTACTACTTTGGCATAGGTGTTTTGTAGTTTCAACTGGCGTTTTTCCCAATCAGTTTTTGAGATCAACCCATCGTTTCTATACAAACTATCGTAGCGACCAAACTGACTCTTGGCAATGCCATATTGCACTTGTTCTGCCTGTAAGTTGGCACTGTCGCTGATTACCTTAAGACGGGCTTGTTCATACTTATTGCGGGCTTTTTCAAGGCTAAACTTTTGGGCATCTTGTAACGCGCTGATTTGTTGATCCAGGGCCCTTACCTTGCCTTGGTTTGCCTCCATGCCCTCCCTTTTGGCAGTCACTTGCTCTTCCAAACGTTTGAGTAATTGCGGGTCAAAGTAATCAGACTTGACCTCAGATATAATGGCCAGGGTATCGCCTTTTGTCACAGATTGCCCTTCTTGTATTCTCCATTCTTTGATACGCCCGGCAATGGTAGACTGCACCACCTGAGGGCGGTCAGATGGACGCAAGGCAGTTACTTTGCCAGTGGCACTAATGTTCTGCTGCCAAGGCAAAAACAAAATGCCAATTAAGATAAGAAGCAACAGAATAAGAATGTAAGCAAGCCTACGCGCATTTCGGGGCGGGGTCAGGGTTTTCAACGAGTGTACCTTCTCGTTGATTTCTTTGTAATCTATTTTTTCGTTAGATATTTCAAGCATTCCTTTTAAATTATGTCTCTGATATACATTCCTTTAAATTGTAGAAATTAAAAAGGGTATAAAAAATTGAATTCCAATTAATTATACCCATAATTCATTGCAAAAGGTTATTATTATATCTCCTAAAACATCATAATAGCTTTTACAATGAATATACATTTTAAAAAAACTTTCGTAAAGAACTATCCTCTTTAGTAAAAAAATATTTTCGTGGTCATTTTTGTGAGGAGGTCAACATATTTACTACCATTTCGGAAACATTTGATAAATCGTGTTTGAGTTTAGAGGAATGCACTAAACTAGAAAAGCTTCTGCAGGTTTTTTATTTGGGTCAATTGGTAGGTTTACCTACTTTGAACAGTATCTTAGTGAAGCATGGGGTTGTGAGCAATTCTGCTCAAATCAGCTATCAAAAGTTGGCTTCTAATTTATCTATTAGCACCATTCGGAAGCTATTTGAAGAGGTTTTTTCGGCTCAGTTGGGTCAGGTACTCCAAGAAATGAGTGAAAAAGATTCAAGTTGTTGGTCAAAAACAACGGTCACTGTTGTGTTGGATGATAGCGTGTTTCGGTGTTGGCTATCTTCTCAGAATCATTTGAAAGATTTTGAGGAGTGCTACGGGAAATTTTTTAGTGGTCAGTTTGGTACAAGTGTGTATGGTTTTCGGGTGTTGACCCTTGGGGTGAGCATTGATGGGGTATTTTACCCACTTTTCTTTGATTTTATCAAGAAGAAAACCTCCAACGCTTATCAGAAACCAGCAAAAGTAGCTCAAAAGCTTGTGAGGCGCTGGGGAGAATATCGCAAAAAGCTGACTAGAACTGGGTATGATTTTCCTACACTTCACCTGAGTTGTGACAATGGATATAGTAATGAGGCTTTGGCAGAAAGTTGTGCCCAAAATGGACTTTGTTACATCAGTGTAACCAAAAAATCTCATTATGTGGTAATAGAGGGTCAAAAGGTAAAGCTCTCTGATTGGATTGAGAAAGAATTTATCCCAGCAGAGCAAGCTCATCAAGCGAGTCAAAAAATGCTTCCTGAGGAAGATAAAACCACTTTTAAAAGGAGAATAAGTGCCTATTATTGTAGCAAGAAACAAGCTGTAACTTTGCTGTTTTTTCGGCTCAATGGATCAAAGAAAGTAAGTGTTATTTATAGCACAAGTAAACATATTTTCGCCAAAACCTTGCGAAGACACTGGTTTCAGAGAACTTATATTGAACAGTTTTTCAAATTACTCAAACATGTGCTCCAAATTGGGGAAGCCAGAACAAAAGACAAAAAAGGTTTTGAATTCAAGTTATACCGATTTTCTTATGTAGCCTTGCACGCACAAAAACTGGTGAAATGGATCAGAAAACAAATGAAGGGTTTTAACAAAAAAGGGTTCATTACCATACAGCGAACCCTTAATTCAGACCCGGATATTTTAGACCTTTTGCAAGAAAAATTAATAGCAAACATTTGTAAATCAAATAGTTATAAACAATGAAATAATTACAATTTAAACATTCATTGAACTAACTAACCTCTATGGCAAACCATGTCGGTCTCTAGAGATCAAACGCTGAAAATTGAGGTTTCCTTTTAGGTTAAGGTAACTTCCTTGCGCAGCTACCTGTCCAGCACTTAAAAGCACAATTTTATCACATGATTCAAATAACAGCGGGTCGTCAGAAATACTCAGAATAATAAGTGTCCAGCCATTGCTTTTATCTTGCAAAAACTTCAGGATTTTTACTTTATCCCGGCGACTGATATGTTCAGAAAAATCATTAACAATCAATAACTTAGGGTGCGATACTACCGAACGTGCCAGAATAATTTTGGCAATGACACTTCCCGATAGTTTTTTGCCCGAAGAACCAATCTGGGTATACAAACCTTTCTTGAGCCCATTGATGTAGTCTGATAAACCAATCTTTTCTATAGCCCATATTACATCTTTGTAATTTACATCGGTACAACCCAAGGTGATGTTCTCCAAAATCGTTCCATCAAAAATCTCGTCTTGAGTCAGGTTTTTACTTATTTTGTCGCGCATAGCTATCAAGTTAATGTCACGTTGCGACAAGTGGTTTACCGTCAATACTCCTTCATAGTCGCTCAACATTCCGGTAATCACTTTCATGAGCGTATGTTTTCCAGAATCATTGGCGCCAGCTATACAAATATTTTCGCCTGGTTTAAACTCAAAATCAACTCCATTGATGGTATATTTAGGGTTGTCAGGATACTTGTATTTTAGGTCTTTGGCCATCAAGTGCATTCCCTCTTGGTACTCATCAAACACCACGTGTAATCCAGTGGCACGCTCGGTAGGCAAGTCAGTAATTTTGGCAATTTTTTCTACCGCAGTTAGCATATCATACACTGTATCCATGCTTACAATCAGTTTTTCTACCGAACTTACAATTAATACAATGATTACTTCAGAAGCTACCAGTTGCCCCAGAGTAATTTGTCTGTCTACCACCAAAAAAGTACCCAAAACAAGCAACCCACCAATAATAATAGTTTTGAATACCACAATATTGGCAAATTGAAGGAGCAACACCTTAAAGTGGCTCTTACGGTAGTGCAGGTAGTTGTTTACATGCTCATCCATTTTTTGTAGAGGCAAGTTGGTATGCCCTGCCATCTTAAAAGAATCTACGGTACGGGCAAGCTCTTGTAGCCAATAAGCTACTTTGTATTTATGGTCTGACTCTTTGAGGCTGGTTCGCAAACCTTTGCCTCCTGTGATGTAGAAAATACTCACTACAACCCCTACTAAAACCAAGGCAAACACCAAAAACGAAGGGTGATATAGCGACAATAGCAACAAACCAAAAAATATTTGTAGCAAAGCTCCGGTAATGTCTACAAAGAGTTTGGGCAAACCTTTTTGTAGTGTCAGCACATCAAAAAACCGGTTGAGAAGCTCAGGAGGGTAATATTTCAAAAAGCTCTCTATTTTTACTTTAGGTATACGAAAGGCAAACTCAAAGGCTGTTTTGGCAAAAACCCGTTGCTGGAGTGTCTCCACCAGGCTTATTTGCATAATTTGTAAGCCCCCGCCAGCCATCACTCCTATAATGACCAGGGCAATTAAAACCACCACTGAGCTAAAGACCATACCACCCGATACCAGCCCTATAGTTGCCTGAATACCCAGCGGCAATGACAAACTGATAATACCTACAGCAATGGCATATATATATATAAAAGCAATGATACGACGTTCGCCCTGTAGCAAACGAAACAAGCGTTTTACGGGGGTGAGTTTTTTCTTTTTTTCGTCTTGACCTTCTTTTCTGCTATAGTAATCATCCATGATATAATGCAGCGGAAACGCTGTAATGAGGATGATTTCGTTCTGCACGTTTACATCTGGAGACTTTTCGTAGGTAATTAGCTCAGGAATAATCTCTACCAGCTCTTTGATAGACTTTACGCAGTCGTCACAAAAATCGAAACCTTGTACTTGATTTTGTTGATTGTTATATATAATAATGGGAGCAAAAGCATTGTCGGGTAATCGCCTGAATACCAATACTGGGAAGTGTACTGATTTTATGAGCTGCTCCAGGTTATGGGGGGGGATATGATTTTTTAGTAGAGCTACATTTATTTGTTGCCCTTTTTCCATGAGGTGGTCAATAAAGGTGCCTACATGGTCAGCGTCGTAATGAATGTCTTCTACGTGCTGATCTCGCAGATCAAAGGGACTATATTTATGCTGATATATTTCGGCCAGCTTAATAATAATTTGCTCAATATTTTTAGTTTGCATCCGCAGCAGTAATTATAATGTTTTTAAACCCAAGCTATTATTAGGAATAGTTTGATTAACAAAGATAATAGTAAAACTATCATTATGTTTAATGAACTACTATTATTTGAAAAAGTTTAACAAAAAAACAGGGAGAAAACCAGCGCAAAAGAGGTTGTGTGCTTATCCTACTTAAATGATGGATTTTCTACATAGACATAACCATTTGCAATGGATTAGGTTTGCATAAAACAAGATAATTTTTAACAAGCTGTTGTCAACTCACTGGGGGTGGACAGGTTGAAATGAATAAATGCTCAAAAAACCGCGCTTACTTTATTGCCAAAAACACTGACTATCAGCCTATTTTGCCACACGAGATTGTACTATTTGCTGAAAAGCCTCACGATAGGTTTTGCCAATGGGAATGGGTTGGTCATTAATTTTTACCTGGTGTTTCTCAAACAAACTAATGTGCCTGAAAGCCACAATAAACGATTTATGTATTTTCACAAAGTCTTGGGCAGGCAGTAACTCTATGACCTCTTTCATAGAAAACAACGACATTACCTGTTGGTGTGGGGTTACAAACTTGACATAGTTTCCGGTGCTTTCTATATATAGTATTTCTGCTGTTTTTATTTGGTGAATTTGTGTACCACTTTTTACTAAAATGGTATCAGAAATATGGGTGGATGGGGTGCTTACTTGAGCAGTGGGGGCGGTTTTTTGAGTTTGCAAAAAATGCTGCGCTTTATTTACTGCTTTGAGCAATTGATCGAACTCTATGGGCTTGAGCAAATAGTCAACCGTGTAAAAATCGTAGCCCTGTAGGGCGTATTCAGCATAAGCGGTAGTAAAAACAACCACGGGTTGGCAGGTAATACTTTTGAGCAACTGGAGCCCGGTAATGTCAGGCATGTTGATGTCTAAAAAAACGAGGTCTACTTCGTGTTGTTGTAAAAAAGCAATCGCCTCTATAGCATTCTCAAAACACGCTAACAGTTCTATAAAAGGTATTTTTTGGCTATGGTGCCTAATGACCTCCAGCGCCATAAACTCATCATCTATGGCAATGCATTTAAGTTTTTTCATAGTTTTGTTAAGTATTAAATATCAATTATTTACATGCTTTTACCAAGCTCTCAGAAAAGTAATAAAAAAGCCCGCAATTCGCTTAATAAAAACCATACAAACCTTGCTACTTATTTGTAGATTTGCTTCACAATAGTCCATAGTATTTAGTCGATAGTCCATAGCTGATTCGAGTAAATGTTCACCTTGTTAAATGCTGTAAACCAGTATTTTATATTAAGATTGTATACTCACTTTATTTTTAAAAGTGTTTCGGTTTTATGCCTAAACACCCTATTAAATAGTTTTTAAATTCATAAATGACTGATAACCGAGCCTCTGGCGAGCTCAACAAAGTTAAATAGCAAACAACTTTGACTAAAATCACTGCGGAGTATTGCTTCAGTTATTTAATAAAACAAATCATTGATGAAACTACCACAACTTAACAAAACATTCAACAGATTAAGTATTGTAATATTTGTATGGCTTTGGGTGGGTACCCAAGCTGGGCAAGCACAGCATTACTTAAAAATAAAAAGTGTAAAACAGTTATATGCATTTTTTGAGCGTACTCCTGACCGCATTCCTATGGTGAGCGCCCACCGGGGTGGTCCGTCGGATGGCTACCCGGAAAACTGCCTTGCTACTTTTCAGAAGGTGATAAACGCCCACCCTGCCTTGATTGAATGCGACATACGTACTACCAAAGATCAACAGTTGGTAATGATGCATGACCGTACCCTTGACCGTACCACCAATGGCACCGGGCGGGTAAATGACCATACTTTAGCCCAACTAAAAAAACTAAAGCTCAAAGACAACCAAGGCAACCTGACCAACTTTAAAATACCTACACTCAAAGAAACTTTGCTATGGACAAAAGACAAAACCGTGTTGACGCTGGACATTAAGCGTGGGGTAAACGGCAAACAATTGGTAGACATGATTCGTGAAACCCGCACCGAAGCATCTGTGGTGCTGATTGTATACAACCTAAAAGACGCGTTAAAGTATCATATACTGCACCCTAAACTGATGATGTCGGTGTCGTTGCGCAAACCCGAAGACCTGAACGACTTGAAAAAAGCGGGGATTCCTTTCCAAAAATTAATGGCTTTTGTGGGGGTGGGTAAGTTTAAAGAAGATGCTCAAGGCGATTTTTCGCTCAAGCTAAGAACAGATGTGATCAAGGCGGCTCACCAACAAAACCTGTCTTGCACTGTAGGTACTATGTATAGCATAGACAAAGCGGGCAAACACGACGCTACGGTTTATCAGACCATTATCAAAAAATTGGGGGGGGACATTTTGGCTACCGATGCTCCCCAAGTTGCTTATGATGCCATCCACTCGGTAGCTCCGGCAAAAAGCAGTAAGCAACGCTATTACCAAAAAAAGTAACTACTGATTATAGGTAAACCTGCTGTTTAAGGAACTACTCAAGCAGCAGGTTTTTAATTGAAAATTGATGTTAAACATTTTTCATAACTATACTTTATGTTAAGTATAGTAAGCATTTACTGACCTATATATTCCAATAATCCGCAGTGATTTTAAATTGCTCCCTGCCAGCGTTTCTAACTACTTTTTCATAAGTTGCTAAAAATCAATGCAATAGAAAACTGTAGTTGCCTGTGAACCGAATCTACAGCAGTTTGCTGTGATGAGCCCAACGCAGTTAAACAAGGTGCAACTTGAAGCTTGTAGCTTAAAGCTTGCCCCCTGTGGGTGCCCCTAACTATGTAACCCTGGTACATGCACCTGATCTTTGCTCTTTTGGGTGTCGTTTTGGCGGTGCCTGCCCCCAAAATATTTATTGAACAAGTTTCCTTCCGACTCTTTGGCAGTCATACTTTCGGGTACCAACTTAAATGTGCAGGTTTTGCTTTTTAGGCTTGAGGCATAAGTAGCTACGTGCTCTTTCGCCAAAGGTTTGTCAAAGTATCCTGGCACAAACTTATCCATCAATACTTGTAAGGCTTCAGTGGCTTCGTCGAGGTCTTCTACTACCTCTACCTTGCCATAGGCTACCACACTAAAGTATACCACGCTCAAGTTGGCAGGCACTGCCGATATAGTAGAGCCATATTCTTCGTCTACAGTAAAGCAAGCCTTGGGATGTTGGGCAACGACCCGGTTTTTTTTGCCGGCATCTGAGCCATGAAAATAAAAGGCGCCTTTGTGCCATACATACGCCATTGGTATCACATAAGGGTATTCGCCATCGTACAACCCCAATTGTCCATTGCGGGCTTTTTGCAAAAACAGATTTACTTTTTGTGGGTCTTCTACCACGGCTTTATAATACCTTACGGGTTCTTTTAAAGTGCTCATTGTTCAATTGTTATATGATTAAAAAAAATTTACTTGTTTGCTAAAAACTTCTGCTCGCATTGTTTCTGTCAAGCTCTTTTTTACAAAAATTCAAAACCGTACACATTTTTTTAACAAAAGTTCTTTGCCTTTTAGATAAATTTATACAGTTAAAAAAAGCGATTAATCAGCAGTCTTTTGGGTTAAATTATTGATTCTTTGTCCTCAGGCATCCGTTCATTTTTTTCTTTAGCTAAAAAAACGAACCAAAAAAAGCCACCGCTGTAGTTTACTGTTGCTAAAATTTGCTTCATTCCGCCGAACCGCACGCAGGGCGAAGCCCAAGTTTTAAAATCCCGAACTTGATTCGGGGCTCTGCCTTTTCGGCTAAACAGCTCAAACATTCCCTCGTTCCTCGGTCAGTGATCTGTTTAGCTTACGCAGAGCTCGGCGCAGCAAAGCTGCAGCCTCGGTTTTACGGCTTCACTCTTCAAATTTCTTAACGCCAGTAAACTAAGGCGGAAAGAAAGATGCTGTTTTTCAAACACTTTTTGGGCTGATAAAATTAAATTCTACGCAAGTATTGGCAGTGAAAAATTAGTGTACGGTTTCAAATACAAAAATTAGGTTATATGGCTTATTTACTATTGCAAAGTTAAGGTAAACCTGTTACCTTTAAAAGATACAGTTTAGCACTAATTAAAGGATACAGATGTTACCATTGATCAACCCACAATCCCCTATCCCATTATTCGACCAGATTTATAGTTTTTTCAAACAATCTATCATTGACGGCAACATAGCCAAAGATGCTAAACTTCCTTCTATACGCCAATTGTCACGGTCTTTGGGTGTGAGCAATAATACCATTATTGCAGCTTATCAGCAGTTAAACGATGAGGGATATTTGGTCAATATTCCCCGCAAAGGGCTGTTTGTGGCAAACCTGGAGACTGAAGAAGTATACCCTAAGGGCAAACCAACGATTGCTCGCCTTGCCCTGCCTCGCGTACTCACCGATAAACCTCGTGCTCAGTATGCATTTAATCTCAATCAGGCAGCTATAGACGAGGCAGGCTTCCCGATGAAAGAATGGCGCAAATGCATTAACTGGGCTTTAGACAAACCTTCGCTGCAATATGGGGGCTACTTTGGTGAGCCTGCGCTCAAAAAAACTTTGGCCACTTACTTGTTCCAATCACGTGGGGTAAAAACCCAACCCGAGCAAATAGTCATTGGATCGGGTACTATCCAGCTTATGGGTTTACTAGCCACCTTGTTTAAAAACAGAGCCAAAGGAAAAGGTGTCAGGCAAATTGCTTTTGAGGAGCCGGGGTATCAGTCGTCGCGGCAAATATGGTTAGATTATGGCTACCAGGCTTTGCCCATAGAGGTAAACGAGCAAACCGGCATCAGGCTCGACCTGCTGACTCCCCACCAACCTGATTTAGTATACCTTACTCCTTCGCACCAATACCCCCTGGGTTGTATTATGCCTGTGGCACATCGCCTACAGGTGCTTCAATGGGCACAAGAAAAGCACAGTTACCTGATAGAAGACGATTACGACAGTGAGTTTAGATTCAAGGGCAAGCCCATTCCTGCTTTGCAAGCACTAGACACCCACGAACGAGTAATTTATTCGGGCACGTTTTCTAAAGCTTTTTTACCTGCGCTACGTCTGGCTTATATAGTATTGCCGCCTCACTTACTGCCTTATTTGCAAGATTTACAACACTTGGGACAAAGCGCCTCTATCAATATGCAGCGGGCAATGGCTATTTTTATGCAGGAGGGGTACTGGGACAGGCACTTACGTAAAATGAGAAAGGTTTACCGTCAAAAGTATGCGTATACTGTAGGGTATATCCAAGAAGTTTTTCAGGAAAAAGTCACGCTTGCCTATCATTATGCCGGGCTCAATGTGCTTATGAAGGTACATAGCAACGATAGTGAGCAAATGTTGGTAGATAAAGCCAGGCAAACCAATGTTTGGCTCATGGGCAAGTCTGACAGTTGGCTATTGCCAGGTAATATACCTGACACCCCTCACCTCTCTTTTGGCTTTGGCAAGCTCACGCTGGAGCAAATTAAAGAGGCAGTAGATGCTTTGTATAAGGCTTGGTTTGGGTAGACAAAATGCCCTACCTTGATAGTCAATTACTTCAAAGCATTTCTAAAAAAGCATCAAAAGAGGGAAGTAAATCAATGACAAAATATACGATGTGCAAAGCCATTGGTTCGTTAATTTCTCAATTAAAAAAAGCACCCCAGTTTTTGCTGAGATGCTTTTTTGTAACTTATTAATTTATGAACTTGTTTAAGTTTCTATTTAAAGGGTAGGTTTTGGAGTCTCAAGGGTTACTACACGTTCTACTGTGTTAAACGGCCCTTCTATCACATTACCAGCTTTGTCAATTAGCTCAAGCTTAATAGTTACTGTGCCTATCTCTAGTCCTTCTATAGCATAAGGTTGCCACTTGTCTATCAGGTACTCTCCACCATTAATAGTAGCCCTTACTTTGTTGCCATCAGGCGATAGCTCGGTGTTTAACAAAAAGAAATCAAGCAATAACTTGTCACCTTTTGCCCACTTGTAAGTACCCTTGGGACGACTGTAAAACAACTGAGGTTTTGTAAGGTCTATGCTATGTGGCTCAGCATCGCCCACGGTAAATTTTTTGACTACATAAGACTTTTTATTTTTTACACTTTCGTGGTAAGAGCGTGATAAAAACGCCAAGGCTACATACCCACCTTTTTCCAGGTCTTTTTTTACGGTAGGCTCATAGTGTGCCGAGTAAGGATCGTTGTTCAATATCCAGTGAATGTGTTGCCCTTTACCAGAGTTTGCCAAACTTTTGCCTTCTGCATCTGGGGTTTGCTCACCCAACTTATAGTTTTGCACCTCAAAGTTAAACACGTTTTCTCCTTCTTTGAGCTTGGCATCATCTGCTACGTCCTTCAAAGTAAGGCTTGCGTCGGCAAAAGCAGGTGAAGACACTGGCACCAGCTTATACCTTTTAGCCGAAACAGTCACAGGGTCGTCCAATGTTTTGGGAACAGAGTCTTTGGCGGTGGTAGTGTCTGTATTGTTATCAGTATTGCCTTCTTTGCCTCCACAATAAGTAAGAGTAAACAAACAGGCTACTGTGGCGATATTTAATAAAAGTTTTTTCATTGGAATGTAATTTTTTAGATTTTGGTTTTTTTGTAAAAAACTTCTTGTTTATTACAACAAAGAAAGCAGGTGGATAGTTTAAATCCAGTTTTTTCAAAAAAAAATACTTAGTAGTTCAAAAAAAGGATAATTTATTGATAAAAAAACTCGGTCTATCGCCTGTAGACCACATACTAAACTACACCAATATGAAATGGCTCAAAAGAATACTTATTTTTATAATAGGACTGGTGTTCACGGCATTCATCGCCTTTTTACTTGTCAATGAACCGTTGCCCAAAGGTGAAACCGGGTCAGCTGCTGATGATTTTGCCCGAAAAATGCAACAAGTCACCCACGTGCAAGCCTGGAAAAACACAGGAGCAGTGCAATTTTCTTTTGGGGGTTTAGGCTCTAGCCGCCACACACTGTGGGACAAGAAAAGGCACTACGCCCAAGTGCGCTGGGGTGAAACATATAATGTACTGGTAGATATTAATAAAAAACAGGGCATCGCACGTAAAAATGGTAAAGTTGTTCCGGGCAACAAGGGGCAAGAACTGGTGACCAAAGCCTGGAAAATATGGGTAAACGATTCGTTCTGGCTCAACCCAATTGCCAAGGCTTTTGACCCTGGTACTAGTCGGAGCCTTGTAACGCTGGAAGATGGCAGTAAAGGGGTGATGGTTTCTTACAGTTCGGGAGGCGATACTCCAGGCGACGCTTACTTATGGATAGTAGATAAAAACTTTTTGCCTACTCATTGGAAACTATGGGTGTCTATCATTCCGGTAGGTGGGGTCAAGTTTTCGTGGGAAAATTGGAAAACCCTCTCTACAGGTGCCAAAGTAGCTACTTTTCATGATGGGCTGATAGATGTTGAAATAAGTAATGTAAAGGGTGCCAAAGATTTGCTGGGACTTACCAATGGCAAAGACATTTTTGCTGAACTAGTACAACGGGAACTAAATTACTAATGATTTATTCAGCGACTTTTGCCCTCTTACTTCATCGCCAAAAAGTTAGATAGCTATGGCTATCCACCATTTTAACGATTCGTTAGAGAACACAATCCATCCAAATTAATTCATTATTTACTTAATCCCCATTGTACTAGAGATTCAGTAGCTTTTGAAGAGTTTTTAATTGACCCCCAAAACAAAAAGCAGTTTTTGCCAAGCCCAATCCACCAATGGACAGTATAATGTGGTGAAGCAGTAAAACAGAATGCCTAAAAATATGACAATGAAACGATTCTCATTTATCTATATTTCTCTTTGCCTCGTGTTGGTCTTATTGGTTGGACTACCCACGCAGGCACAAACAAAACGTTACGACGAATATGACCCAATAGCTGATTTTTATAATAGCTTTTGGTCTAAACCGCTCGAAAGGCTTGCCATGGGTAAACTTAACAGGCTGCTTGTGCCAAAACTAAAACCCAAAGCAAAAATACTAGACCTTATGTGTGGCACCGGGCACATTGCAGCAGCATTGCACGCTCAAGGTTATCAAATGACTGGGCTGGATGGTTCGGCCAAAATGCTGGAGTTTGCCAAACAAAACGTGCCTTCTATGGAGTTGTGGCTCAAGGATGCCCGGACATTTGAGACTCGCCAAAAATTTGATGCGGTGATATGTATGTCTGATGGGCTCAACCATATTATGCAACTCAAAGGGCTTACCCAGGCTTTTACGCAAGTGTATAAAGCATTGAAAAAGGGTGGGCGGTTTGTGTTTGACATGAACTGGGAACAACGCTACATCAAAGGTTGGAACATCAGAGGAGCACGATTTGAGTTTAAAAACTCAGAAGGCATTTTCACTTCTTCTTACAACAGGAATACTCGACAAGGCACGCTTAAGTTTTGGTTGTACTCGCCTATGGATGGCAGCAAAAAAACCTGGAAACGTACTCAATGGGAGCTCACCCAACATTGTTATACACCTGCCCAGATAAAACAAGCTTTAGAAAAAGCTGGATTCAAAAAAATCACGGTTTATGAAGCTGCTCAAGACTTAGACGACCAGCGCAACGCAGGCAGGGCTTATTATGTTTGCCAAAAATAAGCTTGGGTAAACCCCTGAAATCAGGCTATGATTCAATGGGTTTACGCTGGGTTGTCAAGCGATAGGTGAGCTCAAGGTAAAAACTCATGGAATTTTCACCCATTTTTTTTACCTTGAGTGATTGATTACTTTAGTAACACACCCTTATGGTCAAGGCTTTTTATCCTAACAAAACCCTTACTTTTGAACCCCGCCAGGGACGGCGCTTTGCGATTGGTGATGTGCATGGCTGCTTCAAAACATTGCATTACCTGGTAACTGAAGTCATACAACTGACTCAAGATGATCAACTTTTTTTGCTGGGCGACTATATCAACCGGGGCCCTGATAGCCCTGGTGTTTTACATTTTTTAATCTACTTACAACAAAACGGTTATCAAGTTTTTCCGCTTAGGGGTAACCACGAACAAATGTTGCTTGATGACTGGAAAGACTACCAACGCCTACACAGCACTCAATACCAATCCCACGTCAAAAACTGGACGCTCAATAACGCATTTATTGACAAAAACGGGCAACTTATGCCCGAACTTGATAAGTTTTTAAATAATTTGCCCTACTATTACGAATTAAACGACTTTTACTTGGTCCACGCTGGGTTTGATTTCGACCTAGGGGTACCCCATGCACTCGAAGACTTTGAGCGTATGTTATGGGTAAGGTATTTTGAGCCAGACTATGCCATTATTCAGCAAAAACCTATACTGCACGGGCATACTACCCGCTCGATAGACGAAATACAAGCATCGGTTAAAGATAGAACAGGTGCCATACCGCTTGACAATGGTTGTTATAAAAGCTTACGAGAAATCTACAACCCTTATTATGGTAGCTTGTGTGGGCTCAATCTGGACTCGTTTGAGTTAGTAGTAGTTGAAAATATGGATCGATCCTGATGACACACTCAATATGAAAGGAATTAAAATACACAAACCAACCCAAGGGCAAAGGTGGGTAGTAGCCGATGTCCACGCTAACCTCAAGACATTACAGTATTTGGTAGAAAAAAAACTACGGCTGAGGCTGGAAGATCAACTTTTTTTGCTGGGCGATTACCTCAACCGGGGCCCTGATAGCAAAGGGGTGATTGATTACCTTATAGAGTTGCAAGATGATGATTTCCAGCTATATCCGCTTAGGGGTAACCACGAACAAATGCTGCTCGACTCGCACGAAAAAGCCAAAAACTATTCTGAAGAAGAACTGCGCCTGCCTAGCATACAACGTGGCAGGGGGCTCAAAGACGCTAAAAGACAACTGTACCCCAAGTACTTGAACTTTTTAGGTAGCTTGCCTTATTATTATGAACTTGATGAGTTTTATCTGGTACATGCTGGATTTAATTTTACAGTAAAAAACCCCTTATCTGACCTGGATGCCATGCTTTGGACCAGGGATTTCACGGAGAGGTTTATCCCTGAAAAAATCAACTACAAACGTGTAATCTATGGGCACACTACTACCCCACTATCTGCCATAAAGGAAGCCGTGACCAATAAAGCCCAAGCTATACCACTAGACAATGGCTGTTATAAACATAGCTTGGATGAGTACGGGCATTTATGCGCCTTTAATTTGGATACGTGGGAGCTTGTCTGCCAAAAAAACCTGGACAAAGGAAGTGATGCACAATAAATGGGCAAGGGTTGCTAGGCTTGCATTGTATAACAGTAGCTATTTTTTTGCCCATACTACAGCATAACATCAATGGTATAAAAAACATTACTTTATATGAGTTTATTTCAAACCATTAAGAAGCCTTTGAATGGACGCCGTTTTGTGGTAGGTGATGTGCACGGCTGTTGCCTAACGCTTCAGCAATTAGTATGGAAACACTTGCAGTTTACAACCCAAGACCAGCTTTTTTTACTGGGTGATTATATTGACCGGGGTCCAGACGGGGCGGGTGTGCTTGACTTCATCATTGGCTTACAACATCAAGATTATCAGGTATACCCACTCAGGGGCAATCATGAACAAATGTTGCTTACTGCCTGGGAAAGCTTCCAACAACTTGACCCTGACACTAAGGCACTTACTTGTTTTGCTGACAAAGTCAGGGATCAATCGATGGTTGACCACTCGCAAGACTGCTTATTGCCTCGCTTTGAGCGCTGGCTCAACAACTTACCTTATTATTATGCACTGGATAATTTTTATTTGGTGCACGCCGGATTCAACTTCAGGAAGGCTGCCCCCTTTGAAGATTTTTATGCGATGCTCTGGACAATGCGGTTTAACCTGAAAAGGTACCATGCGATTAAAGCCCAACGCAAACACGTGGTACATGGACACCAAAAAACCTCCCTCCCTGAGATAAAGGCAGCCGTGGCGAGCCGTGCCAAAGTGATACCATTAGACAATGGTTGCTATAAACACCATATAGAGGACTATGGTCAATTGTGCGCCCTTGATATAGACAATTGGGAGTTGTTTTACCAACCCAATATAGATTTTGACCGATGAGCACGCCACTATATCAAACCATAAAAAAACCGACCAATGGACGCCGTTTTGCGGTGGGAGATGTGCACGGCTGTTGCCAAACACTCAAAAAAATGGTTGAAGAGACGCTTCAGCTTACTAAGGATGATCATTTGTATTTGCTGGGCGACTACATTGACAAAGGGCCAGATAGTGCCGGAACAATCGACTACATTATGGCGTTGCAAGCCCAAAGCTACCAAGTGTACTGTTTGCGGGGCAATCACGAAGAAAACCTGCTGCAAGCCTGGCAAGAATATGATAGTCGTACTTTTAGATTGTTTGTCTCCAGAATTAATAAATCGGGGGACTTGTTAACCGAAGATGCCCAGATAAAACCTGCCTATCTTCACTTTTTTAAAAACTTGCCCTATTATATAGTCTTGGACGACTATTACCTAGTGCACGCGGGGTTTGACTTTACAAAGATGATTTTTTAGTACATTATGACGCTATGCTAAGGTTAAGAGGCCCGCGGGTGATACCACCCAGCAAAGAGGCAGTGCAAGGCAAAACAATTTTACATGGGCACGAGGTGTTTTACCTGGATGAGATAGTACAACGCATTAACGCACGCAGTCTGACTATTCCGTTGGATAATGGTTGTGTGTATACCAAAAAACACAAGCGCCTTGATTATACCAAAACGGGGCGCTTGTGTGCTTTTAATTTGGATACTTACGGATTGACTGCCATCAAAAATATAGATGTTTGATGGAGTTCAAAGTCTTGACAAGGTTCTGGCCCCGCACGCGGGATGTTGGCATAGCCTCCACTAAGTACACCCTTCCCACTAAAACTTATGCCAAGGGCAACCGTGTAAAAGCATAGTGCCTGCAATGGGGCAAATAAAAAATCAACCAAAACAATTATATCCAAACATTCTCCACTCATACAAACAAATCATCATTATATTTTATTGAAATGTGTTAGGTTACTGACATTTGGAGGAGCAAATATTCGCTTAATTTGTACTGTTCAACATTTAAACTTTAGCTAATGAGATTACATTTTTTTAAAACCTTATTATTTTTGAGCACCTTTATCTTTTTGATAGCTGCTTGCAAAAAGCAAGAAGCCGTGAGTCCTACCACCAACACAACAAGCGATACCGCTACTTACCGGCTTACTTTTACCGCCAATTGGACATCCAACTCACACCCCACTGACTACCCCAGCAACCCACACTTTTCGGGCTTGATAGGGATGAGCCACAACAGTGATGTTACATTGTACAAAACAGGAGAAAATGCGTCAGAAGGAATTAAAGTAATGGCAGAAACAGGAGGTAAAACACCTTTAACCAGCGAAATCAATGCCCTGATTCAAAATAAAACGGCTTTTGAACTCATTAGCGGTGGGGGAGTAAGCACTGGCACAGGCAATGTAAGTGTAGAGTTTAAGGTAACCAAAACCCACTCTCTGGTAAGTATAGTATCTATGATAGCCCCTAGCCCCGACTGGTTTGTAGGCGTTTCGGGGGTAAACCTATTGGAAAACGATCAGTGGGTAAGTTCAAAAGAGGTTTCTCCGGGTACTTATGATTCGGGTACCGACAGTGGCACTACTTTTACCTCGGCAAACCAGGCTACCTCTCCTGCAACTCCAATAAGTATCATTACCAGCGCACCTTTGGCAGTAAATGGTACGGTGGCTCCATTGGGCACTTTTAAAATTGAGAAAATAGATTAAGATTTGAGTGATGAAGCACCCAAGGCAATCGTTTCATAAAATACGGTTGCCTTGGGTGTTGATATATAAAACTTTAAAAAGCTTCAGTAACTGATACATATACGCCATTGTTGTCTCTACCTACACCATAGTCAACTCTTAGGTTTATTTTTTCTTTGGCGTCAAGCGCAATGCGTACCCCACCCCCTACCGAATACTTGAGGGCGTTAGCGTCTAAGTCTTCACTTTTATTGAATACATCGCCCAACCCGGCAAAAGCTACTACACCCAACCTTTTCAAAAACATATATCGGTATTCTACCTGAGACGCAATAAAGTTGTAGTCGCGGAAACGATATTGAGCATACCCCCGCAAAACACTGTTGCCTCCTGCCCTTGCCAGGTTAACAAAGGGAACCTCGCCGGTATTGAACGTCATGACGGTGTTGGTAGCAATTACCATTTTTTGGCCAATCGCAAAATATTTGTTAAAAGTAAAATTGTAATTGCTGTAGCTAAAATTACTCCCTAAGACTCCATCAAACAAATAGCATGAAGTTTCCAGAAAAAAACCTCTGGAAGCACTTACTACATTGTCGCGGGTATCTATCATAAACACCAGGCCAAGTCCCGAATTAATTCCTCCTTTGGTTCCTTCTACCTGGCTGGACTCCAACGATTTACCCTGCTGCAAGGTCATATTATAGTATTTGCTTATCTCATAGTCCAGTCCCAGGTATACGTTTTTAACCAATTGACGGGAGACCCTGGACTGAAACCTAAGCAAATCATAAGAGTAAGTTTCTTCAGCATCGTTTAGGGTAAGGTTACCCACCCCATAATAACGATCAGGATAGTTGCGGTAACGCGCCTCACCTGACCAAATGTAATCATTGTCATTCATAAATATTCGCCATTGCCCCCATACATCCAATTGTTTGTTTTGGGTATAATCAGAGGTAAGCTGAATGTAAGACAAACGACTGTGAGCCGCTTTTTTGCCAGGAGTAATAAATTTGAAATGGTAGGCTACCATTCCACCTGCAGCCCAGCGGGTATCAGGGCTGTAGTACACCAATGGCAAAGCAATGAAGCCATCTTTGCGCTGTTTCTTGAAAAACGGGGAGTTACCAGTTGTGTTTTTTGGAGAAAGCCTGCTGCTATATTGGGCAGTATCCGCCGGATGTAATATTTCCTTATAGTTTTTAGGCTTAGCAAAACAATTATTTGTAAGCAAATAGGGTGTAAGCACAAATAATATAAGGTAATGGTATATTTTTTTATTATAATCAATCATAAATGCCTGAGCAATAGATGTATTTTCTTGGTGTATTTTTCACAAAATTAGTGAATATTAAACATTCTTCAAACCTAGATGGGTCTTTTATACCCACGGTAATCAAAACAAAAGTTGTACTTTAAGAACAGTACGTAGTTTAAACTCCAAGTGTAACAATTTATTATATCAATACCAGATACAAGGTTACAAGCAGCAAACTACAAGTCCTTAGGTACCGATGCATATCGGTAAGACAAGTAACTGTTTTTGAACCCCTAAAAACACCAACACTTGGCTTACAATTTTTTTTGTTTTACAATTTGCGACTTATACCAAGTCTGATTGAAAACCTATACAAACTTGTAGTGGTCTTTTTTGGCAAGACCAAGTTCTTCGCTATCGTTACCCGCTCTCTTGGTCAGCTGCGCTTAAGACCAAGAGGAGGGGACAAGCTTGGTGATGGCTTTTAGAAAAAACACCAACACTTGGCTTACATTTTTTTTTGTTTTATAATTTGCCACTTATACCAAGTCTGATTGAAAACCTATACAAACTTGTAGTGGTCTTTTTTGGCAAGACCAAGTTCTTCGCTATCGTTACCCGCTCTCTTGGTCAGCTGCACTTAAGACCAAGAGGAGGAGAATACATGTTTTTGAAACCCTAAAAACACCAACACTTGGCTTACATTTTTTTTATTTTACAATTTACTACTTAGGTTATAGTAGCCAAAAAGCCTTTTCAATCGAGATAATTGAAAAGGCTTGGTGTATTGATCTTAAAGTTAAACACATCTAATAAGCAGGCATAGTACCCTTATAATGAGTAAATTACACTTACTTATAGCTAATTACTTGCTGCTACTTATGATTGCTTTTCGGGCAAAAAGACCTCTGCCATCATACAGCGGGCACTCCCCCCCTCATGATCTTCTATGGTATACAAAGGCGGAGCCACTATTTTCACTTTTTGCTCAAGGGCATTGCGTTGGTCAGGGGTCAATGACTTGAGTGCACGCGCTGACATCACCAACAATCGGTCGCCTTGAGTACTTTGCACTTCCAACATATTACCAGCAAATTGGGCTATTTGCTCCGTCGACAACGCTACAATTTGTTTGTGGGTTTGCTGAAGTTTGTCTACTACTGCCTTACGTTCGGCTGCATTGGGCAATAAATCCAGACAAATCACGGCAAAGTCTTGCCCCAGGCACATCATTACATTTGTATGATAAATGGCCTGCTTTTGCTCATCTACAGCATCGAATAACAAGTATTCATAGCTCAGTTTTTCGGCTACTACCTGCAGCACTTGTTCGTGGGTGCGCTCCGACCTACAGGCGTATATGACCTTATGGGGGCGGTCTATGATCATGCTCCCTGTGCTTTCGAGGTATTTGCCTGAACTTTCATAGGGTGAAAAATCAAGCAAAATTTGTTTATCAAACTGTTGCTCCAGGGCAATCAGTATTTCTTCCTGGCGCTCTTCGCGACGGTTGGGAGCATACAGGGGATACAAAATCACCACGCCCTCTTCGTGAAAAGATACCCAGTTGTTAGGAAAAATAGCTGAAGGCTTGGGAGGATGGGGAGTATCGTCAAAAACCAATACGTTGACTCCAGCCTCACGCAGCATTGCCACCATGCCATCGAACTCTGCCTGGGCTTGTTGCAATACTTCAGCATCATTGGCTTTCTTTGTCTGAAAAGCATTGTTTTCGGCAGTTTGAGGGTTATGCCCAAAACTGACTGGGCGTACCATCATAATATTTGCAGTGGTCTGTTGCATATTTATATATTCATTTTAAATCACCCAAGAGGGTAAACAATCAACTATTACCTACCTCTCAACTCTACTGGTGTGCTCTTTAGTAGCCTTGACAAAGTCAAAAGTTCCACAGCAACACATTACCTGTTACAGGTGGGTTTTATAGTTTTATTTAGCAACAAATTAAAGCATTTTATCAGGAGATTATTCCAGTATTTGCCAAAAAAAAATGCCTTGAGCAAGTAGCTCAAGACATCATTCAATTTTTATTCATTATAATAGGCTATCAATAGTCAGTATTGATTGGCGCTTTCGGCAATGCGCAAATGGTACCCATTAATTTCTTTGATGGTATACTCTCTCACTCCCCAGGGTTTGTCTTCTATGTCCGACACAATCGTAACATCTTTGAGGGTGTGCTCTTCATAAATGGCGTCTATGCCTTCTACAAATAGCATTACCTCAAAGCCTTGCATGTGCTGCACCATTTCGGGGTTTTTGCCAAACAACAGCTTCATGTTGTCACGACTAATGCCTGCATCGGTAGGTGGGTCGCCCCAAAACCACTCTTTGCTAAAGCCCAGTACATAACGATAATAGGCAATGGTTTCCTGCAAGTTGTTCACTGGCAAAAAGGGTACTGTGTGGGAGAATTTCTTGGTTGTTAGCGCTGTTTCCATAATTTTTGATTGTTTTTTTATTTCTTCAAGTCATCTATCCCAAAATAATAAAATTTAACCTTAAAATTAAGCAAAACAGCACTAAACCCTTCAACTATTGTGCTTATAGCTTCACCAAACGCTTTAGGGTTGCTTCAAGCATTTGCCTCAGCTATAGGCTAACCCACCCGCTCAGTAATGCCAGCAGCTACCATCATTTCTTCACGTAAGATCATATCGGCAGCTTTTTCGGCAATCATGACCACAGGGGCATTGGTGTTGCCCCTGGTTACATTGGGCATAATAGAAGCATCTACCACTCGTAAACCATTGACTCCATACACTTTTAGCTCTGCATCTACCACTGCCATTTCGTCGTCACCCATTTTGCAGGTAGAGGTAGGGTGGTACAAAGTTTCGCCCGTAGCACGAATCAAGTCTTCTATTTCCACATCGTCGGTGGGGCGAGCAGCAAAGCCATGCCACCCTTTACGATAAGGCGCAAAAGCATTGGTCATGCCCAATTTTTCGGCAAGTCTAAAACCCCATACCGAACGCCGGATGTCATCGTCGGTGCTCATATAGTTATGATCTATGGCTGGGGCAGTATTAAAGTTTGCCGAAGCCAGTTTTACAGTGCCTTTACTACTCGGATTGAGCACTTTCCCTCCAATAGAGTAACCGTTGCCCTTTTCGGGATTTTTGAAACCGTGCGATAAAAAATAAGCCGGAGCAAAATGGTATTGAATGTCGGGCGAGGGTTGATCGGGCGAAGAGTAAACAAAGCCTCCTGCTTCGCCTATGTTGGTGCTAAACATGCCTTTTTTGGTGAGTAGGTATTGAAACAAGTTTTTGAATATACCCGGAAAGTTTTCTGCCGAATCGAGCGAACGTTTGTAATTACTGTTAAACAGGGTAAAGTACACCATGTGGTCTTGCAGGTTTTGACCTACTCCGGGCAAATGTTTTACTACGGGCAAACCCAGCGCTTGCAAGTCGTCGCCATTGCCTATGCCCGAAAGTTGCAACACTTGCGGGCTGTTATAAGCCCCTGCACTTAGTATTACCTCTTTGCTGGCTTTAGCTTCGTACTTTTGTCCATTTTGGTGGTATACCACACCTACTGCCCGCTCGTTTTCTATAATAATGCGCTCAACCTGGGCTTTGGTTTCTACCTGGAGGTTTGTTCTTGCCATGACTGGGTGCAGGTAAGCTTTGGCAGTGCTACAGCGTTCTCCCTTGGTTTGTGTTACCTGATAAAACCCGAAGCCTTCTTGGGTAGCTCCGTTAAAGTCTTCGTTTGTATCATAGCCCAGCTCTTGTGCTGCCTGTACAAACACCTGTGACAAATGATTGGTATAGCTTCGGTTGGTTACATTGAGAGGTCCACCTTTGCCATGAAAGTCATTTTGAATAATTTCTTGATTTTCTGATTTTTTAAAATAAGGAAGTACTTCTTCATAAGACCAGCCCAGGTTGCCCAGGGTACTCCATTCGTTGTAGTCTTGGCGGCTCCCCCTGATATAAATCATGGCATTGATGCTGCTACAACCTCCCAGCACTTTGCCACGAGGCAAATACATTTCACGGTTATGCATGGTGGGTTGGTTGACTGTAGTGTAGCCATAGTCTACCTCTGTTTTGAACAATTTGGGAAATCCAGCTGGAATTTTCACGTTTTGCAGGTTGTCTTTACGCCCGGCTTCCAGTACGAGCACTTGATTTTTCGGGTTGGCACTCAGGCGATTGGCAAGTACACAGCCAGCAGATCCTGCCCCGATAATGATGTAATCGAAGTTATTTTGCATAAGGTTAGTGTGTGTAATATATATTGAATAATTGATTATACTCTAACAGACGTGGTTATTAAAAATAATGCACTTTTATTGGTCAGTGGTTAAATAACAAGGTTCAAAATAAATTCTCAGATTGAAGTATCTAAAACCAGACGAGACGCTTGTAGCCTTTGGTTGGGCTCGTAGCTGTAGCTATGAGCAAGGCTTATCCCCTATAAGGAACGCTCTTTTTGAACTTCTGTATGTGAGAAGTTTTATAAAAAATTTTAAATAAGCGATTTTTAACGCCTAAAGAAGCACAAAATATTGAAAGTCTTATGTAAATTTAATGACCGAGCGTCACAATAACTAATATTTATAAAACATCTTAGAATAATTCAGCTTAAATACCGCACAAAAGAAGGGAGGTTTGAGCGGTTGCTTACTCTACCCTACTATTTTTCACCCTGATTTGTGTCTCTACCAATGCATATCGGTGTACAAAAAACAACTTTTTTTAGGGTTTCGATCGGTTGGAGGGGACACCATAGCTGCCAAGCTAATATTCTTTCACCCCGTGAAACATCTTTCAGTGTCCAAGTTTTGGCGATTCGATCAGCGCGTGAGGACAC